>JAJRYL010000061.1 GCA_024275855.1 Deltaproteobacteria bacterium | reverse complement strand
CGGTTATTCCAATAACTCCGGTTTTACGCTTATCGAAATTGTGATGGTTATCGTCATAATCGGCATAATCGGGCTGACAGTAGGCATGTTGATGTTTCAGGGCACGGCCTCTGTAAAGACGATGGATACACGTTCGACTCTACGCGCCGAGGGCGTTCTGGCGACCGAAAGATTGACGCGTGAACTTAGAATGATAAAGTGTACTACGGTCGGGGACGCCTGTATGCCGAGCGCGGCGCTTACCGATATAAATACGTGGACTGCTACCGAGCTTCGTTATATTACATCCGTGTACGAGGGCAGGGGAATCAGGTTGTCGGGCACAGACCTGCTGCTCAGGCGAGGGGCCGGAGCAAGCGACCCCGAAGACGTACTCGCCTCGGACGTCAGCGCCTTTACCTTTACGTATACGAAGAAAGACGGCACGGCGGCAACCGCTGTAGAGACTGTATGGATGGTGGTAGCCGACATGACCTTTACCAGAGGCGGCGAAACGGTAATTTTCAGGGCGGCAGTTCACCCGAGGAGCTTTCGGTGAACCGTTCCGACATTCAACATAAACCCTTTTTTTTACCGCTTGGCGATAGAGGAGCCTCTATTGTAGCGGTTATACTGATGCTCTCTCTTCTTACAACGATGGGTGTGATCGTCTCGGCGCTCTTTAGCAATTCGGTAGAGGAGTCTGTCGGCACGGTTACCTCCATGCGCGCCCTTTACGCCGCCGAGGCCGGGGCTGAGGCCGCGTTGGGGCACTTGAATACCGCCCCGGTCAGCACAAGCTGGCTCTGGAACTCCGGTTACCTTAATAAAAAGATAGGAAACGGCAGCGTGGACGTAGAGGTGTTGGAGTACGAAATACGCGACTCTACGCTGGTCTCAACCGCTACGTGCGAGCCTTTTCTTTCAGACCTCGCCACAGGGGTGACAAACCCGGCACGCTCCGTTTACATAACGCTTTCATGGAACTCAACCTCCAATATGGGTCTCGAACTCTACGATGCCAATGTTACCGACTGCGCAAACCCAACGCTCTCCGGCACGCTTATAGCAAGTTCCGTCACAGCGGAAATGCCCGAGGTTATCCGCTACCGTATTACAGCGCCCGTCGGGGCTTACACCTATACCGCACGCGTTACGGGTACCGCTGGAGACGCCTATACGCTGCGCATAGCACACCCGGACGAAACTAATTTCTCGGTTGCCACAACATGCGCCGCGCCAATAGCTCCGCCCAACAAAATCTGCAACAGGGCGCTGATCGCGCTCGGCAAAAGCACCTCTTCGTACCGTGAAGTCTTTATAGGGGCAAGCAGGTAGAACAGTCTACTTAACAGGAATACGCTATATGTATAAGAGAATAAAAAAAACACCGCTATTTCTGCTTCTTCTATTTCTGCTTTCGGTTCCGGTAACTGTTTTAGCGGCCGACACCTATACGGTTACCGTGCCAGCCGGTACCGAGACAACTATGCAGGTGCCAAGCTCGTTAGTGCCTGTTACCCTTACCAACAACAGCACCACAAAATCGATTACAGAGATTGAGATTAAGGGTTTTACGGCGCAGTACATCTTTAACAACTCTACTATTCCGCCCGCCGGTTGGTGCCTCGATAAGGTCAAGCCCGACAAAATCAAGTTAAAGCTTATTCAGCCGGACGGCTCGTGCGATAAAAACAGCACCGCGAGCGCTATAGCGCCCGGCGCCAGCCTTGTATTCAATATCAACATTACCCCTGTTGCGGCGGCAGCGGACGTGACTACCGATACGCTTAAAAAGTTCAAGGTGAAAAGAGACAAGAACATGTCTTTTACCGGCACTCTGCCTGTCTGGACAAGAAGGTCGCTTGAGGCTACTATAGCCGCAACGCCGGGTTCGGTAGGTACCGGGGACGAAATAACCATAGCTATGCAGGTCGTTAACCGCTCTACGGCTACGCAAAACGGGCTGACCTCTACGCCTGTTCCGCCGACCGCCTCCAACGCTATAGTTACCAATACCGGAGGGCCGTACTACGGCACCGCCCTCTTAACCGGCGACCATACCCCGCCGGCCACTACTATCACCGTCAATTCGACCACCGGTTTTCCATCTATCGGTACAATCAAAATAGATACGGAAGAGCTCTGTTACACAGGCACAACGCCTACGACCTTTACAGGCGTTACAAGGGGCTGCAACCTTACCGTACCGGCAAACCATAGTAACAACGCGCTTATTTACGACCTTACCCCTTTTAACCTCGCACCCGACGCTACCGGCACGATCTACTGGACCTACAGCGCCGACAGCACGGGCAGCGTCTACTTTACTACGCGGGCGACAAACGATACCGGCACAGCGAAATCGATCAGTACGGACTCTAATACGGTTATTATCGGCGACTTTACAGCCACTCTCTCTGTTTCGCCGCCGTACTCGCTTACGGGGCAGAATATAACCGCCACCATGACCGTTAAGAACAACGGCGCTTCAACGCTTATAAATGTAACTCCTTCTACTCTTACGGGCTGCGCCGGAGGAGCGACCGAGACACTGTCGTCGGGGCCGTCTCCCGCGCTCTACTCTTCGCTCGCCCCGGGTCAGACAGTGACCTTTACGTGGACGTACCAGGTAACCGGCGCGCTTGGCGCAACCTACTGCCTTACGGGTAACGCTACGGCGGACGGCGGCGCTACCACCAATACGGTAACGTCCAACTCCGGACAGATATCAAATTATACCGTTACC
The DNA here is from genome assembly GCA_024275855.1 of Deltaproteobacteria bacterium. Classification (GTDB taxonomy): domain Bacteria; phylum Desulfobacterota; class GWC2-55-46; order GWC2-55-46; family JADFVP01; genus JADFVP01. Next base: position 12,968 of record JAJRYL010000061.1, on the reverse strand, counting down.
CTTTCGCCGTCGGTTATAGCCTCAGGAGCCGTTAATCAGGCATTTAACTGGACGGTCTATAACGGAAGCGCCTGCACGATTGACGAGGTTAAGATTACTACGCCCGCCGGTGGCGGCAACTGGGCCTGTTCGTCCGTTACGCCGCCCGCTGGCTGGAGCGCCTCCTGTAAGGATACGGTCAAGTTCAAGTCGAATTCAGGCGCTGCCGACATCGTCTCCGGCGGTTCATTGCCTTTTGGCATAACATTTTCTGCGACGCAGAGCGTTACGGTCGATACCGTTGTCGAGTTTCCGGTCAGATTGAAGTGCGGCGGACAGAAGGTCTATATGAGCAGTTTTGTGACCTTGACGACAGATATTATAAGCATGGCGCATACCCCCTTAGGCCCTGTAAGCGCCGACGGCACTTCTACCTACACTGTAACGGCAACGCTTACGTCCAACGGAAACCCGCTGGCCGGAAAGACCGTCTCTTTCGCTACCACAAACGGAAGCCTCGGCGCAACCTCCGCTATTACGGACTCTTCGGGCGTAGCCACAATGACTCTTACCGCTCCTATCTCTACAACCGCTACGACCGCCGACGTTACCGCCACTTACTTTAACGCGAGCGCCACCGATACTCTAAGCTTTACGGGTTGAACAGACCCAACCTTCAGTACTGGGGCTCGCTCGCCCCGACACCGGTAAGCGTGGAGTGCGGTGTATCCGTCTCCTTTACGATGGATATAAGAAACCTCCACCCTACGCTCTCTATGACCCTCGACACCCTTAGCTACTTCTCGTTTAACGACTCCTCTACCGTGGGCAGCAGTATCTATATCGCCTACCTCGCGTCGCCCGTTACCATACCGGCCAATACAACCGTTACAGGCGTTCAGTTCGGCCCGTCTTTAGTAGGCGCCGCCTTTACCCCCGGAACCTATACCCCCCTTAGCAACTCAGCTCCGCCTCCCGAGAGCGGTCTCTTCTTTTCGGACGGCGGTACGAACGACCAGTACCGCTCCGTTACAGACACGATTACGGTCGGCGGAGTCTGCGCCACTACTATAGATGTTATAGAGTGGCACGAGACGCACTGACTAAAGCGTAACCGAAAAAACCCCTTTGATTATTAAAAGCAGACAGAGTAATGAACTTGCCCTTTAAAATAAGGGGTTAGAGGTGTAGAAAAATATTTTTATAAATAAATTTAAGTCTCTTTTTCTATATACCGATATACCAATTACTAATAGATATTTTTAATCCGGTTCTATAAAAATTTAGGAGCAGTTACGATGAAGACGTCTCAGATTCTTGAAAAGACCGGTATCCCCCGCCACAAACTCTACTATCTTGAGCAGAAGGGGTATATAAAACCCCGCAGGGTACAGGCCGGAGACAATGAAATCAGAGAGTACTCTAAAAAAGATTTTTTAATGATTCAAACTCTCTGGAAGTACCTTCAGATGGGCTTCAGGCACAAGATGGCTTTTGCCAAGGCTACAGAAGATATAAGCGCGGCGACAGGCGGCAACGGCACAGCGGCCGGGGCCGTGAAAAAGAGGGGCTGAGGCCATGTATCAGAAGTTTTTCTATCTTAAAGAGATGCCCTTTCATGTTACCCCGGACCCGAAGTTTCTTTACCTCGGCACCAAACACCGCGAGGCGATAGAACTGCTGCGGTACGGCATTAATAAACGCAAGGGTTTTATAGTTCTAACGGGCGAGGTAGGCACCGGCAAGACTACAATAAGCAGGGCGTTGCTTGAAACGCTCGCCGATAACGTAGAGACGGCGTTGATACTCAACCCGTTGCTCGGCCCTGTCGAGCTTTTAAAGAGCGTAACGACCGACCTTGGCCTGAAGAGCGAAGAGCAGGGCGTAAAGTCGCACCTCGACGTTCTAAACGCTTTTCTGCTCGAAGTTACTAAAAAGGGCGGCAACTCGGTAGTGATAATTGACGAGGCGCAGAACCTGAGCGCTCGCGCGCTTGAGATGCTGAGGTTGATATCGAACCTTGAGACAGAGAGCGAGAAGCTTATTCAGATAATTCTTATAGGGCAGCCCGAACTTAAAGATAAACTCGGCACCCGTGAGCTGAGGCAGTTGAACCAGCGGATAGCGGTACGGTACGATCTGTGTCCGCTCGATAGAAAAGAGACAGGGTCGTATATACGAAACAGGCTCTATATAGCCGGCGGCTCAGGTTCCGTGGAGTTTACCGACCCTGCCGTAGACGCTCTTTTCGGCGCCTCCGGCGGCATACCGAGAATGATAAATATACTGTGCGACCGTTCGATGACAGCGGCCTATATCAAGGGCACACGCGAGGTTGGCGTTATAGAGGCTGCCGAGGCCGTAAAGGAGCTTAGAGCCGAGGGGTACTTCGGTTCCGCCGACAGGCAGGCAAGGGGCGGTTTTTTATCCCGTTTCACTCCGTACGTCGCGGCCCTGAGTTTCGTCTCGGCCTTCGGCGTTGGAATTTTATGGGGCGGGGCGATAATAGCCAAGGCCGGCGTTCTGTTCCTACTGCCCTGAGGAAAAATGAGCCTAATACATCAAGCATTAAAAAAACTCGACTCAAGCGCCGGCGTCGCGCCTAAACAGGGTACGGGAACAACCGCCGTAAAGAGTGAGAACAGAAGAAAAAAAGTACTCTTTGCCGTAATGGTTGTAGCGATTCTTCTTTTTGGGGCCGTCTATCTCTTAAAGTATATTCCTGAAACCGGAACCGGGCCGGCACAAAACCTTAAAACCGGTTCGTTCGAAACAGCGGTTAAGGCGGCAGGGCCGGGCGTTGAGGTAAAAAAAGAGCGGAGTAAAGCTACTGTAGAAGCTATATTCCTTTACCGGGCGGGCAAGTACAAAGAGGCGATTAAGCTCTTCAAGGCGGAGCTTAAGGCGAGACCTGACGACCCGGTACTGCACAACAACCTGGGGCTGGTCTACTTTGAAGACTCGCAGGTAGAGCTTGCGCGCAAACACTTTACACGCGCGCTCTCTTTAAAGCACGATTACGCCGAAGCTATAAATAATTACGGCGCCGTGCTCGCCTCTATCGGAAAATCGAAAGAGGCTATAGCGCTTTACAACAAGGCCATTGAGATTAAGCCTGAATTTCAACCGGCCTACTTTAATATGGCCGTAGAGTACGAGAAGAACGCAAAGTTCACCAAAGCGCGGCGTCTGTACGAGGAGTACTTGAAGTTTGAGACGGTGAAAGAACGGAACGCGGTAAAAAAACGGATAAAGGAACTTAGGGCTACCGAATAAAATGGCGATATTCTCTGATAAAAGCCTGATAGGCATACACGTAGGGTCGCACACCCTTAAGGTTGTAAAGCTCAACCTTGGCGCCGGAACGCCCGTAATAAACGCGGCCTTCTCTACGAAGATTCCAGACGGTATAGCTGAAAACGGCGAGATCGGGCTTTTTATTAAAGACAGCCTGCGCGCGCATAAAGTGTCGGGCAACAGGGCGGCAACGGTTATAACTGGCCATTCGCTTATTTCGCGCCAGTTGAGCCTTCCCGTTATGCCCGATAAAGACCTTAGAGAGGCCGTGATATGGGAGATGAGAAAAGAGACGGGCATTCCGGCGGACGAGCTTGTGGTCGATTACATGATCTCTTCTACGCCATCCGGAGACGATAACAAGCTCTCCGTATCTGCCTTCGCGTCGAGGGACTCCGATACGAAAAGGTTGATGTCAACATTTAAAGACGCCGGTCTTGAACTGCGCCTTTTAAGCGGAGTGCCGGCCGCGCTGCTTACCGTTTTCGACCATAACAACAAATGGGAGAAAGACACCAACTACGCTTTACTCTCGATAAGGGATACGACGAGCAGTTTTGTTATCGTCTCCGAGGGAACCATACTCTTTACGCGCGAGTTGACGTTCGGCGGAGACGACATCACACGATCTATTGCCGCCGGGCTGCACATAGACAGCATGGCCGCAGAAGAGTACAAGTGGATGTACGGGCTTGAGGTACCGGAGGAGGACGCCGAAAAGGTGGGGAAAGCTATGAAGTCTCTTATCGAGAGGCTCTGTATTGAGATACACAGGTCGATTGATTACTTTCAGGCGCAGTTCAGGGGCGGCGCCGTGCCGAACCTTTTTCTCGCCGGCGGCTCTTCCCTTACAAAAGGGATAGACGATTTTATCTCGGAGACCATAGGCATTAGCTGCTTCAGGCACGATCCGTTCAAGAAGATAAAGATACCTTCAACCTTAAACAAAGAACTGGTCATGGCGATATCGCCGTCGTTAAATATTGCCACCGGTCTGGCGTTGAGCAGGTACTGATGATTAAGGGAATAAACCTGATTCCGCTCAAGATTCAGATGAGCTGGAAAAGAGCGCGTGTAAAGAGGCTCTTTTACATAACCGTCGCTACATACGTTGTTCTGTTAAGCGCGCTCTACTTTAACGTCTACTCGGCTGTCGCCGCAAAGCGCGGGGACTTGACACGGCTTGAAGAGAAACGGGTGAAAATCGCCTCTAAGAGTACCGAATACCTGCGGCTCGTATCGGTACTGTCGGGTATAAATAAAGACGAAGTAGACCTTAAGAAGCGGCTCGACCTCGCTTCGGGCCTAACGCGCGACCGTGTGCTCTGGTCCAACGTCTTAAAACGTCTGAGCAACGACATTCCGGGCGGCGTATGGTTAAAAAGCCTTACTACTTCCGATACCGGTTCCGGTAAAACGGGTACTGCAAGCAAGCGCGTGCGGTTGCTCGGCAGCGGAATTACGAACAGCGCGGTATCCGATCTTATCTTTATACTTGAGAATTCGGGTTATTTTCATAATGTGCGGCTTGTGTATACGCAGAAAAAGGGGCTTGAAACCGGAATTGTTTACGATTTTGAGGTAAATGCGGAGCTTAAAAAAGGGGTAGATGGCATCTATGGCTGGTAAAGCTATAATTGAACGGATAAGGTCTATCGATATCAGGGCGCTCAATAGCTACAGAACGGAGCTACTCGGAGTGATTATACTTGTGCTCTTCGCTCTCTTTTTCAACTCTTACATCTACCGGTCGAAAGTAGAGCAGCTCAGCAGCCTCAGCCTTGAAATATCCAATAAAGAGTCGGAGATACTTAAGCTTGAGGCAAAGAGCAAGGCTATTGCCGGACTTGAGAAGTCCGTAACTGAGTCTGGTGAGAAGTTAAAGAGGGTTAAGTCGAGGCTCGCGAGTTTAAAAGAACGCCTTCCGTCTACGAGCCAGATGTTAAACCTTCTAAATGAGCTTTCAGGGGAGGGCAGCGGTGAAGATGTTCGCATAGTCTCTATAAAACCGCTGGCGTCGGAGAACAAAGGAGACCTTGTCAGGCTGCCGTTTCAGGTGAACGTAGAGTCCGGTTTCTTCTCTTTCGGCGATTATATAGAACGGCTCGAAAACCTTGAGCGGGTAATGGTTATTGAAAATTTTAAGATAGAGGCGTCCGCCCCGGCACTATCGAGCACCGGCGAGGCAAAAACAGGCAGGCTCGCTTCCCAGGTCTATTTAAGCGCGTACATACTCGGCGCCGGCAACTGACTTTTAAATAGATACTAAGAGTTTAAAAGAGTGACTTTGAAAGGCCTCTTGAGGCGATATAACAGCTCAACCAGCCGAACTTTAATTACAGCGTAAATTACAGCGTAAAAAGAGAGACCGATGGCTTTTATTAAAAGAGTAGATATTTTGACCTGCACACTTATGCTTGTTACGGGCCTGCTCTTGCCCCCCGCAGTCGTTTATTCAACCGAGGGAGGGCGGGGCTATCCGGAGTCGCTTATTTTTACAGCAGACCTGCCGGAGGCTCACGTAGCGGCTGTAAAGTGGGGGCGCGACCCCTTCATTTCATTGGTAAAGGGTATAGACTCGCCTGACATGAAGTTATCCGCTATCTTTTTTAACACGCTAAATCCATCGGCGATAATAAACGGCAACGTGGTCTATAAAAAGAGCGAAGTGGACGGACAAAAAGTTATTGATATAGGTAAATCCCGTGTTATACTTCAAGGAATATCAGGTACTACTGTTCTTGAAATCGCCGGGTTACCTGTATTTCCGAAGGCCGAAAAACAGCCGCTCTCCAGGGACTTTAATAAATCTAAAAAGGGCGGTAGTACAAAATAATGGACACCCATACCCCGCAAACTTATAATATGGCAGCTAAAGAGCGCCGCTTCGGCAATGCTCTTTTATACTTTGTTCTTACGGTTCTTCTAATTCCTCTTCTGCTTTCAAGCACTGCGGTGGCGGCAAAAGAGGTGAAACCCGGCATAAAAAGCATTATAGCCAACGATTCACGGCTGTTTTCAATGGAGGTAAGGGACGCTGAAGTTGGAGACGTGTTGCGAGCGCTCGCCCAGCAGAGCGGTTTCAACATTATCTTCGGCAAGGGGGTCGAAGGAAAGATTACGCTCAGTTTTTCAGACATTGCCTTCAAAGACGCGCTTGAGATTATAATAGAGGCCAATTCGCTTCAGTATACGATAAAGAACAACGTCTTCTGGGTCGGCACAAAGGTAGACTATTCCGATGACATGAGAACAGCCGTTATCCGCCTCAACTACGCCAAACCCGAAGAGATGGCGATAAGGATGAAGAGCACCCTGTCCGGAAGCGGCAGCGTAGAGTTCGACGACAGGACAAGTTCTATAATCTTAAAAGATTTCGACGTAAATATAGCGAGAGCCCAAGAGCTTATAAAGCTCATGGACATACAGGCCGCACAGGTGGTTATAGAGGCCCGCATAGTAGAGGCGTCGAGCAACTTTACAAAAGAGCTTGGCGTGCAGTGGGGCGGTAAGTACGCAAGCGGAGGAGACGTTGTAACAGGCAGCGCCCTTTTACCCGACTCCTCCGGAGGCAGAAGTTTCGCCGTTAACATGCCCTCTGCTAACGCTACCGCCGGACTCGGTATAATTGTCGGTTCGCTCTCCAATTCGCTCGCCCTCGATATAGAAATATCGGCGGCAGAGGCCAAAGGGGAGCTTCGCATAATATCGAGCCCCAAAATATCTACCCTGCATAATAAGACCGCTACAATACACAGCGGGCTTACCTTCAGGGTAAAGCTTACACAATCGTCAACAGGCACGACTACAACAGGCGGATCTTCAGGAGGGTCGGGTACCCTTAGCGGACTCGAAGAGATAAAGACCGGTATCGACCTTATGGTTACTCCGCAGATTTCCTCCGACGGTTATGTTATGCTCGCAATAGAAACGAACAAGAGCGACCCCGATTATACCCATACCGTTGACGGCATACCCGGGGTCTCCGAAAAGAGCGCAAGCACCCATGTACTGGTAAAAGACGGAGAGACGGTAGTAATAGGCGGGTTATACAAGACAATAAGCTCGGAAGACAGAAAGTCCGTACCGGGACTTTCTAAAATACCGTATCTCGGCGCGCTCTTTAGAAGCGAGTCGAAGACCAAAATGAACGAAGAGCTTCTTGTATTTATTACTCCTCGCATAATAAAGCAGAAGAAAGATTAATAGAAATGAGTTATAAAGATTACCTCAGAGAGAGCAAGAGCTTTATCATCTACGGACTCATAGCAGGAATTGTCGGCATAATTATGGCGATATTCTCCTGACCACCCGGCCATCACCCGGCCACTCTTGCGTAAAGTTAATTACTGGTCTAATATAAATAGCCTAACTATCTGTATTATTAAAATAAAAGGCAGGTATTTTCATGTCGTCATCAAAGTCCGCAAGTTCAGCACGGTCGGCTATTGTTCTCATCTTAACGCTTGTTGTCGTTGCCGCTGTACTGGTCTATTTCTCTTTTGATAAACAGGGCGGTGCAGAGTCGCAAAACTCTATTATAGCCACAAAAAGGGTTAAAGTAGACCTTAGGGCCTTGTACGGGGCGTCTAACAGTTCGGCTATCTCCTCGCAAGAGATGGTACCCGAAGAGAAGACCTATACGGACAGCGCGCTGGTCACAAAACGCGAACCGATTAAAAAAGCCCTTGTAACGGTAAAAAAGAGCGTTGCAAAGGCAACGACTGTGAAAAAAACAGCCGTTAATAAGAAAAAACTGCCTACCCCTAAAGAAATAAAGGCCGCCATGCCGTCCGGTAAAAAGCCGTGGGCGATAAATGTGGCCTCTTTCTCTACCGAGGCGCCCGCGCGCTCTATGGCTAAAAAGCTGTATAAGGCCGGATACAATACCTATGTTACCGATTTTGTCAAAGACGGAGTCAGGTGGTACAGGGTACGGGTAGGCTTCTTTACCTCAAGGGAGAACGCTATAAAATTCGGCAAAGCGCTGCGCACGGAGCTTAATATTAGAAGCAAGCCGTGGCCCGTCAGGCCGCATTGGGATGAAATATCGGAACATATAGTTAAATAGGTCCAAAGTAAGTCAGAAAAAAAGCCTCTCTTCCGCTACAACAACTACACCCCGCACAACTCCGCTTAACTTCAGATACGAACGGTGTCGAATTACCTTGACGCTTGAGTCGTAATAATTCTAAAATAGACAGTATGAAGAGCACAGAGATCAGCGTACCGGAGCGTGTATATATAGAGACTTTCGGTTGCCAGATGAACAGTAACGACTCCGACCGGGTACTCTCTATTCTTACCTCTTCCTGCAACGGGCCGGGCGGTTACGTTAAGACCGGAGACCCGTTTTCCGCCGACCTTATACTGCTCAATACGTGCAGTGTGCGCGACAAGGCCGAACAGAAGGTGTACTCGCTGCTCGGGCGCTTTAAACCTGTAAAGATAGAGCGCCCTTCGGTAATAATAGCGGTGCTCGGCTGCGTGGCGCAACAGCAGGGCCTTAAGCTACTTAAGCGTATACCGTATCTCGATATGGTCGTAGGCACACAGAACCTGCACCGCATAAGAGAGCTTTTAATTGCGGTAAAGAACGGCTCTGAGAGGGTCGTGGCCGTTGAAGAGAGCTTGACAATAGGAGAGGACGAGTACACGGTACCGACTAAAGTAGACGGGCCGAAGGCCTTTGTGCCTATCATGCGCGGTTGCGACAACTTCTGCGCCTACTGTATAGTTCCGTACACGCGCGGACGCGAAGTAAGCAGGGCCGCGGTTGACATAATCGCAGAGATTAAAGAGTTGGCCTCCAGGGGCGTAAAAGAGGTAACGCTTATAGGTCAGAACGTAAACTCTTACGCGCCTCCTGCAACCGGCGGGGTAAAACTGAATGAGAACTTTAGCGCTCTTTTAAAAGAGGTAGTTGCTGTGGACGGGGTAAACAGGGTCCGTTTTGTGACCTCGCACCCTAAAGATACCTCAGAAGAGCTTATCGCGCTTTTCGGTACTGAGCGCAAGATTGCAACGAGCCTGCATTTGCCGGTTCAGTCCGGTTCAAACCGTCTGCTAAAGCTGATGGGCAGGGGGTATACGGTAAAAGAGTATCTGGGGAAAATTGATCTTCTAAAAGAGGTAAAACCCGGAATTGCGCTATCGTCCGACATAATAGTCGGTTTTCCCGGCGAGACGGACGAAGACTTCTCTTCAACAATGGCTTTAATAGAGCGCGTACGGTACGACAACCTTTTTTCGTTTAAGTACTCGCCCCGCCCGGGTACCCGCGCTGCGCTTTTCGACAGCCAGGTAGACCCTGCTGTCGCTTCAAAACGGTTGCAGATTTTACAGAAGAGGCAACGGCAGATATCGGCTGAAAAGTCGGAGGCGTTAAAAGGCAGATATTTAGAGGTACTGGTAGAAGGTGCTTCCAAAGGCGATAAAAATGAGCTTACCGGTAGAACCGCCTGCAACAAGGTAGTGAATTTTCCCGGTTCCGGCTCCGGCTTTAACGTAGTGCCCGGCGATATGATAGAACTGCTCATAACAGACGTTTACCCCAATTCATTAAGGGGAGTCTATAACGAAAGGGGACTTTTGTGCTCATAGAAATGAAGGTATTCGCCTTAACGGTAGACCCTTATACACACGCTCCTATCGTGATACTCAAAGACCTCGAAGACAATAACGCCCTTCCGGTCTGGATAGGCTCTCCAGAGGCGAGCGCCATAGCCTCGAAGATCGACTCGGTAGAGTATTCGCGCCCGATGACGCACGACCTGATGAAGGAGATTATAAGCGGTGTCTCGGCAACTGTAGAAAAGATCGAGATAAACGATATAAGAGATAACGTCTTTTACGCAAGTATACATATAGAGGGCATTACCGGCGCCTTTAAACTCGACGCCCGTCCGAGTGACGCTATCGCCTTAGCGCTTAGAACGGACTCCGCTATCTTTGTAGATTCGAAGGTGCTTGATAAGTCAAAGTCGATTGACCTCAGGACAAAAGAGGCTGTTCTTGGCGAGGAGACGCCCGAAGACCTGTTGAATATGCTCGAAGAGTTCGAACCGGATGAGTTTGGCAAGTACAAGATGTAGAACACGGTTTTATGCTCTCTCTTTTTATACATAGTTAAAGACGAAAAAGAAAAAATACGATTTTTCTTTTTCGTACACTTTCACGCGTCGTATGAAGGTCTGAATAAATCAGACCTTATTAATTTTTTAAAAAATCATCTAGAACCTCTTGACACTCTCTAAAGGCACCAAAAAGAGCGTTAAAACGCCAAAACCGTTTAAAAAGCTGTACGGCGCCTCTTTTATAGAGGAGTACGGCAGGATAGAATCCGCGCGTGCAAGGCGCTTTGGCACAACCTACTCCATTCTTATAATCGAGCCTACAGGGCTCGACCTTATCGCGCAGGGCGCTAAAGAGAGCCTTGACGATGTCTCCCGCAAGGCGAAAAAATTTATTTCTATAATAATAGGCACGCTTAGAGACTGCGACATAGTAGCGCTTACGTCGACAAACCGCCTGATGGTGCTGCTGCCTCAAACAGATTATTTCGGCGCTTTTGTGCTTGTGCGTAAACTTAAAAGAGGTACCGGGAGCTTCTGTAAAGGGGAGGCCGGACTATCCGTGCTCTACACCCACTCTACCTTCGGCATAGACGGCCTGGTCTTTGGCGAACTGCTCGACTGTAACGAATCGCGCGCGCTTCTTCAGCGCGAATCGTTATGGGAGAGGCTCGGCCTCGAAGACAAGCTCTTCTGGGAGATAGTCGGTAATCTGTTCGCGGAGCCGCACTCCGACAACTACAACACCACCTTCGACGCCGGGCAGGGGTACGACCTCAGCGAGTTCTTTATGGACCGTGTAAACGAACTGATTATCCACGAGATAAAACGCGCGCCGCGCCGCCGTGGAATACTCTACTTCTCTACCGGCAAGATCAACAACAGCCTGCCGATTATAAAGGCCATTGCCGACATCGGCATGACGGACACGAAGATTTTCCTTATAGGGGAACAGGTCGATGAAGAGGTGAACCTCGGAAACAGCCTGCCTATCTACTTGGACGACCCGCGCCTCAACGAAACCTCTTTTACCATCTTTTTAAATGAAGATTTCGGTTACGCCCTCTTTACGCGCGAGAACTGGGGGGCGGCGTTCTCGTGCTACCACACCTCCGACCTCTTTTTGGTAGAGGGGCTTATAAACAAGTTTCAACGCGAGTACTCTTTGCAGGAGCAACTGTAATGGAACACCCGAAGATTATCTTCGCGCTTAGCGACAATGTAGAGCGGAGCAAGCTTGAGACAATGCTGCGCCCGCTCGATATAAATTCTATTGTCGTAAAAGACGGGGCCGCGCTTATAGAAAAGGCTGTAAAAGAGCACCCCGTTATCATAGTGACTGATGTCGGGCTTAAGCTCGTTAGCGCTCAGAAGGTGCTCACTATATTGAGGCACAACTCGCAAAGCGCCACTATCGCTTTCTTCTTTATCTCCGACCGCGCAGTGGATATACCGGGCTTTAAACCGGGCACAGACACCTTTTTACTGCGCCCGCTGAATGCCGAAGAGGTGCTCTCTCGCTTCACTCGCACCCTTGAGAGCCGTGCCGGAAGACGCACCGGCGCGCGCGAGATCATAGGCAAACTCAACCAGATGGGGCTGCCCGATATTTTACAATTTCTCAATATGAACGCGAGGGAAGGGGAGCTTCGTGTAGCAAGAGGCGCGTTAAGGGGTACCATCTATATGAAAGACGGCGAGATACTGAACGCCGTATTAGAGGGTACTGAAAAAGAGAAGGCGCTTTACAGAATGCTTAGCTGGAAAGAAGGGGAGTTCGAGTTTATTCCATGCGCCGTTCAGGCGGCACGCAAGATCCGTCTCTCGGCGTCCAACCTTCTTATGGAGGGCATGAGGCAGATAGACGAGTACAACCGCTCTATAAACAGCCTGCCGGAGCCTGAAAAGAGCCTGCGGGTCTTAAAGAGCGAGCCGGTCCCGGACGGGCTTCATCCGGCGGCGTACGAACTGCTTCGGCACCTGAAGCTTTACTCAGTAGTAAGCGAACTTGTAGAGCGCAGTATCTATACGGATTTCGAGGTTTACAGCGCCATTACCTCCCTTATTACAAAGGGGCTTGTGGCTGTAAAGTCCGACGTTACCGCGATAAGTTCCGGTATCTTCTCCGTAGAGGAGTCGCTGGCTATAAGCGAAAGGCTCTCTTCGCGTAAAATGAGTTCGGCGTATCCTGATACGGCAAAGCTCTTTATACTCTCGACCTCCGAAGAGTCGGTTGACAGGTTTTTAGGGCTCTGCGCCCGTGTGCCCCACTTTAAGGTACATACCAAAAGTTTCTTCAGCGACGTGGTAACTGGAGGCCGCTTCGGTGAGGTAGCCTCGCTCTCCCTGACGACCGGTATGGAGGTAATCCTTTTTTCCGTACCGGTAGTGCGCTGCATGGGGCCGTTGCTTCGTGCTTTTTCGTCCAACGTAATAGGTATTATCCTCTTAACGGACTCTATCGAAAGCGCAACGGTAGAACAGATAATCAAAGAGCGAGACGCTATAGCAAAAGACTGCGACGTGCCTACCATACACCTGTGCGCTTCGTCCGGCTCTAACGTCGGGTCTGAAGAGTTGAAGCGGAGCCTCGGCCTCGGCCCCGAAGAGACCCTGTGG
>JAJRYL010000060.1 GCA_024275855.1 Deltaproteobacteria bacterium | reverse complement strand
TACCACCGGCATAGAGAGCAGGTCGTGGCTTCTGAATATCTTGGCCACCTCTTCCTGGTCGAGGTCGGTCGGCACATGGTGCGTCTCTCTCTCGGCTATCTCCCCTATGCGGGAAGCAGGCGCTGCGAGTATCAGTTTATCGAGCGGCAGAGAGCCGACCAGCTTTCCGGCCTCGTCCACCACGAAGATATTGGTAATGGACTCTATCTCCTTGCCCTTGCGCCTGACCTCTTCTATGGCCTCAGCGGCGGTCTCGGATTCGTGCACAGAGACAAGCTCGGCCTGCATCTTGCCGCCCGCCGTATCTTCCGGGTAGGCGAGCAGCTTCTGTACCTCAGCCGCATCATCGGCCTCTATGCCGTTAAGAACCTGTCGGGCATCCTCCGGGTGCAGATCCATAATAACGTCGGTGGCGTCATCGGTCTCCATCTCGTCAACAACGTCTATAAGCTCTTCGGAGTGCAGGGCCGAGAGTATGGCCTCTCTTTTGCGGTCGTCGAGTTCAAGCAGAACCTCGGAGGCGAGTTCGCTTTCGAGATAACGGTAGACGTCGAGCGCCTGAGCAGGGTCGTCAAGCCCGGTAAGTATGCGCGCTATCTCAGAGGCGTGCAGCTTTGAGAGCATGCGCGCGGCATCCGAGTTGGCCCCGCCGGATAAGCTGGCGTTGAGCTGGTCTAAAAAAAAGTCGTCTTTAAATTCGTCCATAACAGAATGCCCTTCAAAGGGTCGCAAAAACGGGTGCGCAAGGGGGTTATAGTCAGGCTTTAGCGCGCAAAGGGGCACTGTTCGCGATAGAGCGGATACCTGTTGCCTAACCCCTTAATTTTAAGTATAAAAAAGGAGTACTCTGGCAAAAAATACCATACTGATAAAGGAGAATCAATCTATATTCTCCAGAACAGGCCCGTTTGCCGGCCTATGCGGGTTGATCTATGGGTAGGAACAGGGTACGGGAAAAAACCGTGCCAACAGAAAAAGAGCAGGCGTTACAAGTGCTGGCGTATTCTTGCTTTTTGGATTCATCCGGGTAGGAATGGAAACCGTTACGAAAGGAAAAAAACTCTTTAACGCAGAGCCTGACGGTGTTGAACCTAACGCGCTATACAGACAAGCCCGTAGGTAGAACGCAACAGGTGCTCTGTGGTGGAACCGAGCACCATTTCAACAACACGGCCATGGTGCGTTGTGCCGATAAAGAGAAAATCCTTGCCGCTCTCCTTGTAGTACGACTCTACCTCTGTGTACGGGTCTCCGGTCTTTTGAATAAAGTTGGCCTCTATCTTGTACGGCTTCAGGTAATCTTCGGCATCCGAAAGCGTAGAGTCGGTATCCGGGTCGTCGGAAACCGAGATTACGGTAAGGGGAAGCGATAGAGTAGACGAACACTCGGCGGCGGCGCGAAGCGCCTTGGACGAGTTTACGGAACCGTCGAAAGCAACTAACATGGAAGAGGGCGCTATAAAACCGCGCGGCACGACAAACACATGTTTAGAAGACTTTCTTATAACAGCCTCGGTAACGGAACCGAGCATATTCTTGTCAAACTCTTCATTCGCCCCGAGCCTGCCGAGTATCACAATGTCGGAGAGTTTGGCCTTATCGCAGAT
>JAJRYL010000059.1 GCA_024275855.1 Deltaproteobacteria bacterium | reverse complement strand
CGTTCGGGACTGGCTGTCGGTTCTGTTCGTTACGGTGCAGGTATTTATTATATAAGCGTCGGCAGGTTCGGTAAAACCGACAAGCGTAAAACCGGCCTCTATAATAGAGTCTTCTATAGCCGACGAGTCGTACTGGTTTGACTTGCACCCGAGGGTGGTAATGGCTACACGGCCCGGATCCCGGCGCTCGTTCTCTTTTATATTATTTTCCGGCATGCTCTTTTCTCTTTTAAAAGGCTCTTCTTTTACGGTGAATAAGGCAGGTAGCATACTATTGCGCGGTACCCTCTATCCAGCCGCCTCCGAGTACTTCGTCATCTCTGTAGAGGACGACCGCCTGACCAGCCGCCACGGCTCTTTGCGGTTTTTCGAACTCGATACGTACTTTTCCGTCTTCAATCTCTTTTACTCTAACGCCGACCCCTCGGTGGCGGTAGCGGATTTTTGCGCTAATTCCGCTTAGTCCGGCCTCTGTCTTTGCGCTACGCCTTGCCTCCGGGTCTATCCAGTTCATCTCTCTGGCGATAAGCGCGTGAGAGTAAAGCCCGGCTTCGTTAGAGACCGTAACGGTATTCGTTTGAGCGTCTATATCGGTAACGTAGTACGGGCCGCCGGAGAGGCCGAGCCCTTTTCTCTGCCCGATGGTGAAGTTGTAAAAGCCCGTATGGCTGCCGATTACATCGCCGCCGGTCGTGACAACCGTTCCTCCGGCAAGCTCCTTTCCGGTGCGTTCTTTAATGAACTGGCCGTAACCGCTCTCTTCTATAAAGCAGATTTCCTGACTTTCTCGTTTCTCCGAATTTTTAAGCCCGAACCTTCGCGCGGCCTCACGTGTCTCTTTTTTGGTCATGGAGCCTAACGGAAAAGTTATAAGCGCAAGCTGCTCCTGTGTCATGGTGAAGAGGAAGTACGACTGGTCTTTATCGTCATCGACCCCTTTTAAAAGCCGGTACCTGTCCGCTCCCTTTTCTATTCGAGCGTAGTGGCCCGTTGCCAGGGTGTCGGCGCCGAGCGCGAGCGACTTTTGCAAGAGCCTCTCGAACTTGAGCACCTCGTTGCATTTAACGCACGGGTTGGGCGTGCTTCCGTTTAAGTAGCTCTCTACAAAGTAACCGACCACCTCTGTCTCGAAGGGGGACTCCATATTCAAGACGTAGAAGGGCACGTCAAAGGTTTCGGCTACCCTGCGGGCAACGGTTATATCTTCGAGGCTGCAGCAACTGCCCGACGTCGCCCCTGAGCTTGCAGATTCGTTCAGCTCCTTTGCGGCGTAGTCCCATAACTGCATAGAGAGGCCGATGCAGTCGTAGCCCTGCTCCTTTAGCAGGCCGAGGGCAACGGAAGAGTCAACGCCTCCGCTCATCGCTACTGCGGCAATTTTTTTCTTATCCATATCTATAATCTCTAACGCGCGGTTATATTAGCTCTTTCACTTCTTTTGCCAGCAAGCGCTTAAGCTATAAAAGATAGAGTCTTGAACAGGCCAATTCTTATTTTAAGCGAGTTTGGTCTTTATTAAAAGGGAAAAAGGGAGGTGAGGATTTGCCGGTATGGAGATTTAAGAGGCACGTCCGTTCTGACGGCGGTAAAAAACGGGCTCCCGAACAGTGTTCGCGAGCCCGAAGAGTACGTTGTAACTCTTTAGAGGCAAGGCGATAGCAGCCTTAAAAGAGAAGCGGCTGGTAGTTACCAGCCGCTTCCAGCCTGTTTTTGCTATAAGAGAAGGCAGGCGGGTCTTTCGGCCCACTTACTTTTTCTCTTTGTAATCCTTTATGGCAGCGTGCAGAGCGTCAGCCGCGAGGTTGGAGCAATGCATCTTTACCGGGGGCAATCCGTCCAATGCCTCGGCTACCGTGCTGTTAGATATATCTTCGGCCTCGTCAATGCCCTTGCCCATTACAAGTTCCGTTACCATAGAGCTTGTTGCTATTGCCGCTCCGCAACCGAATGTCTTGAACTTTACGTCTTTTATAACGTCGTTCTCTATCGAGAGCGTCAGCTTCATTATGTCGCCGCAGTCGGGGTTTCCGACCGACCCGGTACCGTCCGCCTCTTCTATCTCGCCAACGTTACGCGGGTTGCTGAAGTGGTCCATTACTTTATCGCTATACATTTCTTTCTCCTTTATAAAAGGCCCTGCTTATTTATTTAAGTAACCTCTGAATAAAACATCGCTGAATTTTTCAGAGGCGGAAAATAAAAGATACGTCTTTTCTTACCCGATAAAGAACTTACGGTTATCGATCAGGTGAACACTTCCGGGTGTTACGCAAAGGCATGAACGGATCAGACCTTTTTTAAACAATAGCCTATAATTAATTTAATGGTCTCAAATGGTTTCGAGTTTCAAACAGCGCACCGACAGTATGCCGGTTATTTTACACTTACCTCTTTAGCGTTTAAAGACGACAGGCTCGTTGCTTCCGGCGTACAGCGGCGACATAGAGCGCATGCGCTCGACGATAGGCGGAAGAACCTCTAAGAGCAGCTCTATCTCCTTCATGGTGTTGGTGCGTCCGAGGCTGAAACGGATTGAGCCGTGCGAGAGTTCCGCTGTATTGCCCATAGCGAGCAGAACGTGAGTCGGCTCTAAGCTACCCGAAGTACAGGCGCTGCCGCTCGAAGCCGCGATAGAGTGCATGTCGAGGCCAAGCAGTATGGATTCGCCTTCTATAAACTCGAAGCTGATGTTGGTAGTGTTGGGCAGGCGGGGAGAGCCGCCGCCGTTTACCTGTACGTTTGGAATCGTATCGATAACGCCTTTTTCAAGCCGTTCGGTCATCTCTTTAAGGCGCGCCACCTCTTTATCCATATCCCGCGCGGCAACTTCGCAAGCCGTGCCGAGCGCCACTATGCCGGCTACGTTTTCGGTGCCGCCCCTGCGGTTTCTTTCGTGGTGCCCGCCGTGTATTATCGGAACCAGGCGCGTGCCCCGCCTTACGAAGAGCGCTCCAACGCCCTTTGGCGCGTAGAGCTTGTGCCCTGAAATCGTAAGCAGATCGACGTTAAGGGTACGTGTATCGAGCGGCATCTTGCCAGCTGCCTGTACAGCGTCGGTATGAAAGGTTATCTTGTGCTGCTTGGCGATATCCCCTATCTTGTCTATCGGAAAGATTACGCCCGTCTCGTTGTTGGCGTACATTATTGTTATTAAAATTGTCTTTTCAGTTATGCTCTCCTTAAGTTCGTTAAGGTCGATCATGCCCTTTGAGTCTACGCTGAGGTATGTAACCTCAAAACCCTCTTTTTCGAGGTACTTGCAGGTTTTTAGAACCGCCGGGTGCTCTACGCTGGTGGTTATAATATGGTTGCCCTTCTTCTTTTTGGAGTTTGCAACGCCCTTTATGGCTAAGTTGTCGCTCTCCGAGCCGGAGCTTGTAAAGATTATCTCAACCGGCGAGCAGTTTAAAAAGGCCGCTACTTTCTCTCTTGCCTCATCGAGTCCCTTCTTCGGGCACCGTCCCGCCCAGTGTATCGATGAGGGGTTTCCCCACTCTTCTTTAAGGTACGGCAGCATCGAGTCGAATACTTCGTCGAGTATGGGTGTTGTGGCGTTGTTGTCGAAATATACCTTATTCAAAAAAACTCTCCCTTTTTTCTCTCAAACCGCTCTTAACGCATAACATAAATAGATAAGTCGGTCTTTGGCTTTATTATACGCTTCTACAGACGCTAAGCTGCTCTCTTTTTACGTTG
>JAJRYL010000058.1 GCA_024275855.1 Deltaproteobacteria bacterium | reverse complement strand
GTATCCGGTTTTATCGATACTTCGGCGGCCAGATACGCCCACTAATGTAAAACACCGATTGGAGAGTCATTGAAAAAAAAGGTTTTAATAGTTGACGATTCCGCTTTTATGCGCAGAATAATTCGTCAGATGGTAGAGTCGGAACCGACATTTGAAGTAATCGGCACCGCGCGCGACGGGCAAGAGGGGTTGGAGCTTGCCCTTGAGCTTAAGCCCGATGTTATTACTATGGATGTCGAAATGCCTCGTATGAACGGTATAGAGACTATAGAGGCGATCATGGCGAAGCGGCCTACCCCTATTCTCGTGGTAAGTTCTCTTACTACGGAAGGCGCGCAGGCCACGCTCGACGCGCTCGACAAGGGCGCGGTCGATTTTTTAGCGAAAAACCTTGTTTCGTCGGCTCTTGACGTAATGAAGATACGCGACGAACTCGTTGACAAACTTAAAGTCGTAGCCAGAAGCAAAGGCGGGCTTTTACGTAAGACTTCGGCCAGGAAAGGTTCGAGCGCGGTAATAACACCTCCGTTAAGTTCTGCCGCGCCCCGCAGAAAGAGCTTTGCCACTCAGAAGATGGCTATAGTCGCAATTGGCGCCTCAACCGGAGGGCCGCGTGCCGTGCAGGAGGTTTTACAGAAACTGCCCGGCGACCTTTCCACCTCTTTTATCGTCTCCGTTCACATGCCCGCCGCCTTTACGCACGCCTTTGCCGAAAGGCTCAACAGCCTCTCGGCCCTTACGGTAAAAGAGGCCGCGGACGGGGACAAGCTTGAAAGCGGCAACATATACGTCTCTCCGGGTGGAAGACAGACAAGGGTTAAAAGACGAGGCGTTACCAACTTTACGATAGAAATCAGCGACGACCCGTTCAATTCACTCTACAAACCGGCAATAGATATTATGATGACTTCGGTTGCCGAGGCGTACCCGGGCCGGTCTCTCGGTGTAATACTTACCGGCATGGGGCACGACGGGCTCGACGGTATGACGCTTATAAGGGACAAAGGCGGCAAAACACTTGTGCAGAACGAAGCGACCTGTACGGTGTACGGAATGCCAAAGGCCGTGATCGAGGCCGGCATAGCCGATAAGATTGCCCCGCTCGATCTTATTGCCGGCGAAATTGTGAATATGATTTAAACAAACTCTCACCGGTTTAAACTTGCAGCTTTTATCTTCTCCGGTCTCTCTCGCGTTTTAGCGCTGCACGCCGGAAGAGACCGGTGCTGGTTACAAGCATAAGGGAAAGCTTGATGTTGTATGGATCTATTAAGCATTATAGGTATCGCGCTCGGTCTTGGCGCTATAGTCGGGGGCATGCTTCTTGAAGGCGGTTCGCTCCACTCTATATCTCAATTTACCGCAGCGGTAATCGTAATAGGCGGCACTCTCGGAGCCGTCTTCCTGACCTACCCTCGTAAAACAGTAATCAACGCAATAAAGAACGGACGTCTTATTTTTATGAACTCGTCTGTTAATCCGATGTCCGTTGTCGAGGATATTGTCAGGTTTTCGGATATCGCCCGTAAAGAGGGCCTGCTCGCCCTTGAAAGCCGTTTGAAGAAGATGGAGAATCCTTTTTTTAAAAAGGGGCTTCAGCTTGTGGTTGACGGTACGGAACCGAGGCTTACCAGAGAGATTCTCGAAATAGAGATGGAGTACAGCGAAGAGTACAACAACTCTTCGGCAAAGGTGTACGAGTCCGCGGGCGGGTACGCCCCTACCATAGGTATACTCGGCGCCGTGCTCGGGCTTATTCATGTTATGGAGAACCTGGCGGAGCCTGAAAAGCTTGGCGCCGGAATAGCGGTGGCTTTTGTCGCTACGATTTACGGTGTCGGCTCCGCTAACCTCTTCTGGCTTCCGGTAGCAGGCAAGATAAGGGTGAAGATCCGTGAAGAGATGATAGTTAACGAATTGATAACGGAAGGGCTTGTCGCGCTCTCCGAGGGTGAGAACCCGAGGCGCTTGAAGGAAAAACTGATCGGCTTTTTAAGAGAGTCCGATAAAAAGCGCCCGGCCTGAATACAGGTACCATTACATGGCACGCACAAGAAAAAAAAGAGAGGCGGATCATGGTCAAAACCACGAGAGGTGGGTGGTCTCTTACGCGGATTTCATAACGCTTCTTTTCGCTTTTTTCACCGCTATGTACGCTATAAGTTCCGTTAACGAGGGAAAGTACCTCAAGATGAGCGAGTCGCTCGCCAGAGCCTTTAATCCCGCCGAGTACGCACCTAAAAAAATTATAGAAGAGTCCGAGTTCGTCTCCACCCGGAGCAGTTCTATCTCCGATAAGTTCAACAGCGCTTTTTCAACCGACTACAAGGAGATTATCTCCGCCGTCGAGCAGATAAAGACGAACAAAAAGATCGCGCTCATTTACGACAAGAACAGGGTTACTATTCGCGTTCCCGACGGCCTGCTTTTTTCGACAGGAAGTGGAGAGATTAAGGACTCCGGCCTCGAACTCTTAAGCGAAATAGGCAATGTGCTTAAAAAAATACCCAACGCCGTAAGGATAGAAGGGCATACGGATAATATACCTATAAGCACAAAACAGTATCCGTCCAACTGGGAACTTTCAGGAACCAGGGCCCTTAGCATATTAAAGTTTTTTATAAAAGAACACGGCATCGACCCGGGGCGGTTATCCGCTACCGGTTATGGCGAGTTCAGGCCCGTCGGGAACAATTCAAGCACGAGCGGGCGGGCGCGCAACCGTCGTGTAGATATTCAAATCCTCGGAAGAGGGCATGAAAATTAATATATTCTTAAGGCTTTTAATCCGAAAAGGACTTAAGTTTTCGACATGATAACCGAACTATCACTTAGGGAGAGTTCTTAATAATCCCTACTTTAAAAACAAATAATAGAGGTGTAATTACCTAATCTACCAAGCTGGATTAAGTAATTATTGTGTAGCAATTTTAGTAGTCCCTAACACGGGAGGATAGAGCAAATGGGTACAGAGACAGAAAAAGAACTGGACTCCAGGGAGATCCTGCAGTTGGTAACCTTCAGGCTCGGTAACGAAGAGTACTCGCTCGACATACTGAGTGTGCAGGAGATTATACGGCACATGGAACTGACTCGTGTTCCTAAGGCTCCGGAGTTTGTAGACGGAGTTATTAACCTGCGGGGCCGCGTTATACCGGTGCTTGACCTGAGAAAGAGGTTCGGCCTTAGCGCAGACGAGAACACCGACGACACAAGAATAATCGTAGTTGATATAAACGACAAAACCGTCGGGTTTAAAGTCGATGCCGTCTCCGAGGTTTTAAGGCTGCCTTCCGACACGGTAGAGCCTCCGCCTTCTATTGTAAAAGATGTAGATTCCGAGTACATAAAGGGTGTCGGCAAGATAGACGGCAGGCTGATTATACTGCTTGACGTTACAAAGATACTCAACAGGCATGAGCTGTCCGACATCTCTACAGAGTCGGTCGCCGTCGCTTAATCTCCAGGCTTCTGTTAATTGGTATGGCCGGGCACAAAAGCCTGCACGAGCTGCTTTTAGCCTTACGGCTCCGCCTGGAGTAAACACGGAGGGGTTGAATATTAATGTAAACCGCAATCTTTTAGAAAGGCAAGTGTGTAAAATAAATTAAATAGATACGGTTTCCGCTTTTGCCGAAACATAACCACGCTAAAATACATCGTTGAAATTCATACTGGTAATACGTTGACATTGATGCTCTCTGCTCACTTTATATCTCACGAATCAGGAGGTGCGTATTGGACTTGCACTCGGTTAAAGCACGTTTTTTCGGAAGTTATATATTCTTAATTGTTCTTTTTGTAATACAGTTGCCCATTGTTTATTATGTTGTAAGCGGAATGAGCCAGAAGTACGCGCAGGTAGAAGAGGCGAGTTCTTTGCGTAAGCGGGCGATAGAATTAAGTTATACTCTAAATCGTCATATATTGAATGGCGAAGAGGGGCTTGAGACCGTTTTTCAGGATATGAAGAAAGAGTACGGTAAGGTAATAGACGGGTTTAAAATGGGCACTAATGATTTTTCAGCCGTGACCGACCCGGAGGTAATAGCGAGCCTTGGCAATGTAAGCAAAGAGTGGGCGTCTATGCGTAGCGCGCTTGATACGGCCATGGCCAGCGGAGACTCGCTAACTGACGCGCTTTTAGAGATAGAGACGGGGACCTACCCTATGGTTAATCTCTTTAACGAGGCGGTCGCTGGTTTTGTGGCCCTTAAAGACCGGGCGTATTCAAAGAGCATAAATCTCGCGGGCCTGCAAAGAATGCGTACCGTAAACCTCTCTTACCTGCTCGAACGTTACTCAAAGTCTAATTACGACCTCGATAAGGTAAGGGCTAATATCGACGAGACCGTAAGCGGTTTTGATTACACCCTTATCGGGCTTAAGTACGGGTCCGATGAACTCGGGCTTAAGGCCGTTGAAGATCCCGGCCTGCTCGAACAGCTTTCTGTTATAGATAATGTATGGAACAAGAGAAAAGATACAATAACGGAAACCATGCTCTCTAAAGATATTTTCGCCGCTAAACTTCAACAGCTTTCAAATGAGAATACACCGAGAATTATCAAGGCTACACAGGTGTTCACGTTGCTTATAGCCTCTAAGGCGCGCTCCGCCGCTATGACCGGTATCCTGATTATGGCGCTTACCGTCTCGCTTTCCGTGATACTTGCTATATACTTTATGTGGAGCGCCAATAAAAACATCATAAAACCCGTGCTTAAGGTTAAAGATACCGTCAGCGATTTTGCTCTCGGTAACCTTGCGAGCAGAACGGGCATAAAGGTCAGCTTTTTGGCCGTGAGATAAAAGACGAGATTACTACGCTTGGTGAAAGTGTCGATGATATGGGTGTGCAGATGTCCGGTGTGATCTTTGGAATTAAAGAGTCCGCCAATCATCTCGCCGCTGCCTCTAACGAACTCTCTTCAACCTTTAAAAATATTGAAGAGGGCGCTAACAGGCAGACCGAACAGACGGTGCAGGTAGCGACCGCGATGGAGGAGATGAGCGCGACCGTAATAGAGGTAGCGAAGAACGCGCAGCAGGCGTCGGACTCGACCTCGGCTACGCAGAGTACCGCGGAAGGCGGCGGCGACATAGTTAGAGACACTATAGTTGCTATGAAAGAGGTCTCGGAGTCCACCACCATAACAGCCGATATGATAGAGAAGCTTGGTCATAGTTCCGAAGAGATAGGGTCTATCGTCTCGGTAATAAACGATATTGCAGACCAGACAAACCTGCTTGCGCTTAATGCCGCTATTGAGGCGGCAAGGGCCGGAGAGCAGGGAAGGGGGTTCGCCGTTGTGGCGGACGAGGTAAGAAAGCTGGCTGAACGGACAACGACCGCTACAAAAGAGATCAGCGCCATGATCGGCTCTATTCAGGCCGAGACAACCACCGCGGTTCAGGCTATGGGCGAGGGAACGCAGAAGGTGGAAAACGGCGTTAAGCTCGCTAACGATACTGATACGGCGTTAAACCAGATAGTAACTGGTGTGCAGAGCGTCAGCGATATGGTCAGGCAGATAGCTACTTCTACCGAAGAGCAGAGCGCTACTACTGATGAGATAACAAGAAGTATGGACGAGATTACCGAGGTCTCAAGATCGAGCGCCGCCTCTATTAGCGAAGTCACTAATACCACGGTTGAGCTGGCGGAACTCTCTACGGAGCTTAAAGGGCTGGTCTCTAAATTTACTATAGATACTTCTCTGGCCGGCAACGGGAGTAATGTTGCCGATATTGAAGAGCACAAGAGCAGGAAAAAGCGCGGCAGGTGGCGTTCGCGTGTTGCGCTTCGCAAAGCAGGTTGATACTGTATCGGCCTCTCATGCGTATCGAGCGGTACAGGTGCGAGGCTGTGCATGGATACTTTAACTGAGAATGGGGAGAATATATATGGAACCGGGCGAAGGGCATAAACTTAGCGAAGTAATTGAAAAGACGATTGACCTTCCTGTTCTGCCTGCAACCGCACAGAAGGTTCTCGGGCAGATGAACGACCCTGATGTCTCTATCGAGAAGATCAAAAAGATTATAAGTACGGATCCCGGACTCGCTACCAAGATTCTAAAGGTTGCGAACTCCGCTTTTTACGGCGGATACAGCAATATCCAGAACCTTACTCAGGCCATACTGAGGCTCGGTTTAAATGCCGTAAGAAATATCGTTGTAGCTACCTCGATGAAGAATGTGTATAAGCGGTTCGGGCTTGCCGAGAAGCTGCTATGGGAGCAGATGATCGGTTCTGCGCTTGCCTCGTGCCTTATCGCTAAAAGTACGCGTGCCGCCGATCCCGAGGACGCCTTTATAGGCGGCCTGCTGCACGACGTCGGAAAGGTTGTTCTCAATAACGAATTTCAGGAAGATTTTGCCAAGGTAATGGAGCGTGTGTATAACGAAGGCACCCCGTACGCTGAGGCTGAAAAAGAGCATTTCGATTTTACCCAGAGGCAGGTCGGAGCGAGCCTTGTCAAGAAGTGGGGTTTTCCTGAGAGTATAGAGCAGATGCTCAATACTTTCGATAATCAGGAAGACCTTTCGAAGGACAGGGGGCTGACTAACCTGGTGGCAATAGTCAAATTGTCAGACAAATTATGTCAAAAATATGGCGTAGGTTGGAGAAAAGCCTACGAGGATGAGGTGGATTTTGGTAACCTGCCAGAGACTATCGGGATAGATGAGGATGATATGGAAGATATTTTAGAGAAGGTGCAAGAACTCTTTAAAGAAGAAATCGACCTATATTAAGTAGTTAGCAAATATAAGAGAACAAAGTAACCGGATAGAGCCTAAGTGCGCTCTTTCCGGTTTTCTTTTGGGCACGCTGCTTGCAATGATCAATAGTATGACGCTTAAGAACAGTGTCATGCTCATGTCATGTTGCAGGTAAAGCGAGGTGCTCTTATGAATCACTGGGTAATGATACTTTCTATGGTCGATGTCGCCTTTATGGCCGGCATTCTTCTTATGCTTTTCAGTTACAAAAAAAGCAGACGCCCGGCGGGCGCCGACCTTTCTGTTGCCGGTGGCCTTAACTCTTCGCTGTACGAGTTTGACCCGGAGATATTGGAGAGGTTAAAAGAGGAACTGAGCGCGGCGAGGGAGATTACCGAAAGACTCGACAAAAAAAGGAATGAGCTTGAAAAGCTTGAAGAGAGCCTTATGAGCAACAAAAAGGTTATCGACAGGGCGCTTAAGCGGGTAAGCGTTGAGCCGCACGTGCAGCAACGCAGGTGGCACGATACTTACGAAGGGGCAACGGACATGCTCAACCACGGTGCGGACGTAAGCGAGGTAGTCAAAAGGTTCGACCTTTTAAGCGGAGAGGCCGAGCTTATAACGTCGTTAAACAGGTTGCGCAACTGAAAAACGCAGGGTAAGGGCCGAAGAGGAAAAAATGTTCAATAAAAGGAAGAAACTTCCGCACACAACAGGCACTTTCATCCGGTCTTATTATACTAATCTTTTTTGTAGATTCTCTAAGTAGCCGATTTATTGTCTGAAAAGTATAAATAGCACGTTGGCATATTAGTTGCAACGTGTAAGGTAGATACTTAAAAGTACGAACCCTTTGTGGAGGTAGAGTGGATAAATCAATCTTTGTGGCGTTATCCGGAGCGGTTACCCAGGAAAAGAGGCTCAATATACTGTCTGAGAACCTTGCCAACGTCAATACGCCTGGATTTAAAAGACGCCAACTGCTCTTTGAGGCCACTGTCGCTAAGTCCGGCGCGCCGCGCTACTTCTGCGAAAGCAAGCAGGTAAGTACAGATATGTCACAGGGTTTTTTGAAAGGTTCGGGCAGAGACCTCGACCTTGCCATACGGGGCAACGGTTTTTTTGAGGTTGATACCCCGGACGGAATCCGCTACACGCGTAACGGTACTTTCATGGTCTCAAAGGACGGAAGCCTCGTAACAAGCGAGGGGTACGCTGTGCTCGGAGAGAGCGGAAAGATAACGTTAAAGGGATCGACCGTTGTTGTAAGCGCGGACGGCAGTATATCGGAAAGTAAAGGTACGGTAGGCAAGCTTAATATCGTCAACTTCGAAAACCCGGAACTGCTTGTAAGAGAGGGCAACTACTACTCCGTTCCGGGCCCGTGGGTTAAAGATGCTCCGGTGGACGAACTGACCGAAGTTCTACAGGGCAACCTTGAGGTCTCCAACGTGAACGCGGTAAAGGCCATGACGACCATGATCGAGTGCATGCGCTCTTACGAGTCTCAGGCCAAGATGATACAGACGATAGACGAAATAACGCGAAAGGCTATTGACGAAGTCGGCAAGATATAGCGGTTTCGGTACTTTAGAATTCGATTGAAACAGGAGGTGGCAAGGTATGATTAGGGCATTGTGGACGGCTTCTACAGGTATGGAAGCGCAGCAGATCAATATAGACGTAATAGCCCATAACCTGGCAAACATCAACACCACGGCCTTTAAGCGCTCAAGAGCCGACTACCAGGATCTTTTATATCAGGAGTTGAAGGCCGCCGTAGCATCGTCGTCTCAGGACACTATCGTGCCTACCGGTATTCAGGTCGGCCAGGGCGTAAAGATGGTCTCTACCGCAAAGCTCTTCGATCAAGGCAACTTCCGCCAGACCGGAAACTCCTTCGACCTCGGTATAGAGGGCGAGGGTTTCTTTCAGATAACCATGCCGGACGGCACCATCTCCTACACAAGAACGGGTGAGTTCAAGGTCGATAAAGACGGCAGGCTCGTAACCTCAGACGGTTACCTTATAGAGCCGGCGATAACTATCCCTGCGGACTCTTTAACGGTTACGATAAGCGCCGACGGCATTGTCTCTGTCTCGCAGCCCGGCACCTCGGTGCCGACTCAGGTGGGCAATCTCGAACTTGCCCGTTTTATAAACCCGTCCGGGTTGAAGTCCATCGGCAAGAACATGTTGGCCCCGACCGGAGCCTCGGGAGACCCTTTGACCTCAACGCCCGGTATTGACGGGCTCGGCACACTGGCGCAGGGTTTTTTAGAGATGTCCAACGTAAGCGTGGTTGAAGAGATGGTCAACATGATCGCCGCGCAAAGGGCGTACGAGATCAACTCGAAGGCGATACAGGCGGCGGACGAAATGTTGCAGACCGCGAACTCGATGAAGAGGTAATCTCGGCTACGGATTGACTGTTTTCCGGTAAAGAGGTTGCCGGTTACAGCTAATAAAGCCTGGTTAAGAGATAATAGTTTATGGCTGAAAAAGTTCTATATGAAGAGGTGAGAAGTGATTGTTAAAAAAGTTCTGATTATGCTTGCCATTTTACTCTTTTTACCTCTTGTGGCTAAAGCTAACATTTTAGAGCTTGAGCACGAGGTCTCCGAGCAGTTGTTAGACGCTGCGCCGTGGAAAGGCGCCGATGTCAGAATCGACAATATAGACCTTAAGGGTTACAAGCCCTCTATGGGCAAGTACGATTTTGTACGTATTACCCTGCCGCGCCCCATAACCAGAGCGGGCAAGGTGACTATATCGGTAAGCCTGTACAAAGACGGCGCGCAGTTTAAGAAGTTCTGGGCGTCGGCCCACATAAGGCTCTTTAGAGACGCCGTTGTAGCCGTAAACGCGCTGCGTAAAGGGCACGAGATAATGGTTGACGACATAGAGCTTATAAGGGCGGAGCAACGGGGTTCGCAATCCGTTGCCAGCTCGCTCGAAGAGGTGCTCGGCATGACGGCTAAAAGGCCCATTAACCCCGGAGACATTATTAAACGGAGTTATATTATGCCGATGAACCTGATTAAGCGGGGTGACGTTGTGACGCTCAGAATCGAGAACGACAAGCTCATGGTACGCGCTATGGGCAAGGCTATGCAGAACGGGGCGAGGGGCGCGGTAATCAGCGCGCGTACACTGTCCGGCAAAGAGGTCTTCGGTACGGTGGTCGGGCCGGGTGAGTTAAGGGTCTCTTTTTAGTTTCGTTTTTTAGTCTCGTTCTCTCT
>JAJRYL010000414.1 GCA_024275855.1 Deltaproteobacteria bacterium | reverse complement strand
GTACCGTTAACGCCGACTTCTATGAAGTTTGCCGTTAGAGAACCCCCGCTGAGGTCGTAAGTACCGTTGCCGGATAAAGAGTCGCCGATGTAGAGTATGCCGCCAACGTTGTTGCTGCCTCCTGTCTGTATTAATGAGCCTGTACCGGACTTGCCTATATATTCGTCCGGCGCTATAAGAGAGCCGGTACCGCCGAGGTTGTACGTGCCGGTGCCGCCCGCCTGGTTGCCTATTATGAGCTGGTTGCTGCCTGACGGTACCCCTGTTACGGTATTTGTGCCGCCTGTCTGTGTAAACGTACCCGTGCCTGACTCGCCTATCGACTCGTGCGCGGCAGAAAGGACGCCCGTGCCGCTAAGGTCGTAAGTGCCGCTGCCTGTAACGGTGCTGCCGAGCCGGAGCGTGTCCGTAACATTGTTTGTGCCGCCTGTCTGTGTGAAAGCGCCTGTGCCGAACAGGCCTATTTCTCCGAATTTGGCCGTTAGAGAGCCTCCGCTAAGGTCGTAAGCGCCATTCCCGGTCGACTGGAAACCGAGGATGAGGGGGTTTGCTACGGTATTTGTGCCGCCCGTCTGTGTAAAGACGCCGTGGCCGAACTCCCCTATAAATTCAGTAGCAGCTGATAGATTGCCGGTACCGCTCAGGTTGTAGGTACCGCTGCCGGTTGAAGAAGTGCCGAGGTAGAGGATGCCGCTAAGAGCGTTGCCCCCGCCCGAATGGTTGTAGGTGCCGGTTGAAAGCACGCCGACCCGTACATCTGCGTAGTTAACCGCGCCCGCAGATTGTGTCTGTACCGCGCCGCCGTCAACGGTCAGTGTAAGCGCGTTAGCCGGGGTGATTGTAGTAAATGTCAATAGGGCTGCCGCGAGCCCCGCAAGCGTTGCACGGCTAAAAAATCTGAAATATCGTTTCATTTTCAATTCTCCTGAGTAAAAAAAATCTTAATCTTCCCGGTCTGTATCTGTATTTTTGTTGGTTATAGGCATATTAATATGCAAAAAATGAGCCAGAACCGGCACGCCATAATGCAACCGCATGTTATATAAAGATAAGTTTGTTATAAGGCACAGAGCGAGCACTTTATAATTTAGGCGTAGTGTAAAAAAAATTTACAATCAATTTTTACTAAAGCCGTTAGCGCCTTAAAAAACATTATATTTCAGCATGATAAGCGAAGACCTTTGTGTGTAAAGTTTTTTTACACTGTTTGGATCTCTTTACACTAAAAAAGACTGGATTGACAAGTTCCGTTGTTTTTATGTGAGTCGAATGATAGAAAAGTACAACAAGTATTATTTGTAGTCTCCGGCATAACCTTTTGGCCGGATGCCAAGGTAAGGTTTTTTCATATACGGTTCGGCATTTTGTTATAAAACTTCTGTGCCGGAGGGGTGTGCTGAGTTGAAGCGGTTGCGGCTATCTGCCGCAGTTCTCGTTCCGCCTCTGTTTTTGTTGTAATATATTAAATTATCAGGTGACAAAGCAAAGAAGATTTGTTACTCTTTTTTTACTTGTACAGGGTACTGTTAGCGGTTCTTCGCCGTTAGCCGTATCCGTGGCGCAGGGTGTATCTCTATGTTGGCGCAACATAGAAATAAAGTCTTTGAGTTTTAGGTGGTTAGCTCGTTTGTAGTACGCGCGGCACAAACTGTCTTTTTCTGTTTTTTGCCCTGCGGAAGTAAAGTCTTTCTGATTCGTATGCGTATCTTGTTTTATGCCAATTTAATAGTTGAAGAAAGTAGTCGCAAACACTTTGGGGGAAGGTATGTCAAGCAAGAAGTATATCTACTTTTTTGGTGGCGGTAAGGCCGAGGGCAAAGGGGACATGAAGACGCTGCTTGGCGGAAAAGGCGCCGGGCTTGCCGAGATGACAAATATAGGTCTGCCGGTTCCGGCGGGTTTTACCGTGACCACCGAGGTCTGCGACTATTACTATAAGAACAACCGCACTTATCCTGACGGCTTTAAAGACAGTGTGGCGGTCAACATAAAGGCTCTTGAGAAGGTAGCCGGAAAAAAGCTCGGCGACTCTGATGACCCGCTCCTGATCTCCGTCCGTTCCGGCGCGGCGCAGTCTATGCCCGGCATGATGGAGACTATACTCAACCTCGGACTTAACGACAAGTCCGTTGAGGGCCTTGCGGCCAAAACAGCCAACCGTCGTTTCGCGCTAGACGCCTACAGGCGTTTTATCCTCATGTACGGCACTACCGCCAAGGGGATCAACCGGCATAAGTTCGACATAGAGTTCGACGACATCAAACAGAGGCGCACTCGCGTGCGCTTGAACAAACCGCCCGGCGGCGCTATACTCGATACAGACGTATCCGAAGAAGAGCTTGAAGAGCTGATCGTAAGGCTTAAAATGATCTATAAAAAAGTCGCCGGCGAAGATTTTCCGCAAGACCCGACAATACAGCTATGGGGTTCGATAGACGCGGTAATAGATTCGTGGATGGCTGAAAAGGCCATTGTCTACCGCAGGGTAGAGGGTATTACCGGACTGCTCGGCACGGGTGTGTCGATTGTGCAGATGGTCTTTGGCAACCTCGGTGAAACCTCTGGCACCGGTGTCTGCTTTACAAGAGACCCGAATACCGGAGAGGATATCTTTTACGGCGACCTGTTGATGAACGCGCAGGGCGAGGACGTGGTAGCCGGAATAAGAACGCCGCTGCACCTGAGCGACTTAGGCAGTATAATGCCCGACGCCTACTCCCAGCTTCTTGAGGTAAGGAGCAAGCTCGAAAAGCATTATAAAGATATGCAGGACATAGAGTTTACTATAGAAGAGGGCAAGCTCTATATACTACAGTGCAGAACGGGAAAAAGATCGCCCATGGCGGCCTTTGAGATGGCTGTCGGAATGGAGAAAGAGGGGTTGATAACGCGCGCCGAGGCTATTGGCCGCTTAACGGCCTCTGATATAGAGGGGCTCTTCTGTCCGGTAATCGACCCTTCTATTTCTCTTGACGAGTTGAAGAGCCACCGTTTTGCCACCGGCATAGCGGCTGTTCCGGGCGCCGCTTCGGGAGCCGTTGTCTTTACCGCCGCTGATGCCGAGGCGGCAGCGGCCGAGGGAAGGCAGGTTATACTGGTAAGGCAGGAGACGAGCCCCGAAGACGTAGGCGGCATGCACGCCTCAAGGGGCATACTTACCGCTACCGGCGGCAAAACCTCGCATGCGGCTGTTGTGGCCCGCGGGTGGGGCAAGTGCTGCATCGTCGGTTGCGAAGACCTTGTTTTAGATTACGAGGCTAAAACCGTAACCGTCGGAGAGGCGGTTGTAAAAGAGGGCGACGAAATAACGCTCAACGGCTCTTCGGGCGAGGTCTTCCTGGGCGCGCTTAAGCTTAAGGAACCGGAACTGCCCGGCTCCTACGACACTATCATGGAGTGGTCGGACGAACTTCGTTCTTTGAAGATAAGGACCAACGTAGATACGCCTTACGACGCTGAAAGGGCGATTAAGCTTGGCGCCGAGGGAATAGGGCTCTGTAGAACGGAGCACATGTTCTTTGACACTGACGAGCGCAGAACGGCTATACAGAGAATGATCGTCGCCGGGGATGAAGAGACCAGAAGGAGCGCGCTTAACGAGCTTCTGCCCTTTCAGAGGCTCGATTTTATCGGTATTTTAAGGGCGATGGCCGGAAAACCGGTAACTATCCGCCTGCTCGACCCGCCCCTGCACGAGTTCGTGCCGCATACCGAGGCCGACCAGAAGCATCTGGCTCGTGTTATAGGCCTATCCTTTAAGACGGTCAAACGCAGGGTAGACAGGCTGCACGAGTCGAACCCTATGCTCGGGCACAGGGGCTCGCGTCTCAGCATTACCTATCCGGAGATACTCGAAATGCAGGTGCGCGCCATTATAGAGGCGGCGTGCGAGTGCAAAGAGAAAAATGTGGACGTACTGCCCGAGATTATGATCCCGTTGATAATAGACGCCAAGGAACTCAAGATTTTAGCCGACAGAACCCGCGCCGTGGCCGATGCCGTTATGAAAGAGAAGGGCGTGACGGTTGAGTATCTTGTGGGTACGATGATAGAGGTGCCGAGAGCGGCGCTTCTGGCCGATAAAGTGGCCGGCGAAGCCGACTTTTTCAGCTTCGGCACCAACGACCTTACGCAGATGACTCTTGGAATGTCGCGCGACGATGCCGGACGTTTTCTGCCGGACTATGTTGACGAGAAGATGTCCGGTATTTTAGCCGCCGACCCGTTTCAGTCGCTCGATACCGAAGGCGTCGGAGAGCTGATAAAGATAGGGATAGAGAAGGGCAGGGGCGCGAAACCGGGGCTTAAGATCGGAATATGCGGAGAGCACGGCGGAGACCCGGCCTCTGTGGAGTTTTGCCACAGAAACGGTTTCGATTATGTTTCGTGTTCACCCTTTAGAGTACCTATCGCGCGCCTCGCTGCCGCGCAGGCGGCTGTAAAGTACCCGAAGAAGTTAAAGAAGGTATCTGAAAAAACCGTAAAAAAGGCTAAAAAAGGGTCGAAAAAGGGCTAAAAAGGCACTTTTTATCCCTTTGTGTACCCCCCCGCTTGAAAAAGCGCGGGGGGTTTTGTTATTGCGCCGGAGGAGAGGGGGCGTGCCGCCTGTTTCCGGTTTTAACCTTTCCGTATCGCTGTGGTGGCGTATGCGTGTTTTGCTTTATGCGGCTGAGCC
>JAJRYL010000413.1 GCA_024275855.1 Deltaproteobacteria bacterium | reverse complement strand
GCTTTGCCATCAAAACTTCCCCTTTACGCTGTGTTTTGAAATATAAGTACTTAGAAATTTATGCGAGAGGGCGGCAGAACTTCCCCCGCCCCTTATCAGTCAACTTTCGACTCTGCGTCCGCTGCTTTATAAATCGGTGCGTGGCGGGGGGGCAAAACCCCGCTTACCGCTCAATACTACCCGCTCCGTGTCCGCTACATTATAAATTGGTGCGAGAGGGGGGACTCGAACCCCCATGGTTGCCCACCAGATCCTAAGTCTGGCGCGTCTGCCAATTCCGCCACTCTCGCAACAAGCGAATATCCCCGTGCTCTGCATAGAGTGGAGCATCGAGTACTAAAGATAGTACCCCGCGGCACTAAAGTCAAATAGTGAAACTACCGGCAGCCTATTACAAAACCCGCCTTTTTCATGCCCCCCGGTTTTGTAGAAAAACAAAGAAGCGATAAACCCTGTTCTCTCCCCGTAACGAACAGAACAACGCTATAACTTAACGTAAAACGAGACCATTATATTTGATTCAATGATGCCTTGCAATAGAAAAAACGCCTCTAAAGCGCTTAATTCAGCGGTCAAAAGCCTATTTTCGCCCATAAAAGAGCATGGAAACGGACAAAACAGAAAAAGAGCCTGAAACGGCTCTATCTTCCGAGCTTAAAGCGCATAACGCATTCCATCAGCCTGCTGTTGAGTTTACTCATCTCCTCAACCGCCTTCATGGTCTCTATAGCCTTTTCTATATTGCCACCCGAAAGGTCGCGCGCCGAAGTTGCGGAGCCAAGCAGCGCCGCGACATTGCGGCTCTGTACGTTAATAACGGAATTTATGTGAGAGAGCAGAGTGTTTACCTCGTCCATTACGGCGGTTATCTCCCCCGTGGCCGCTACCTGCAACTGCGCGGAGCTTCGCACCTTGTATACGGTCTCACTCATCCTCTCAGTAGAGCGGCTTATCAGTTCCGAACCTCTTGCGTGCTCCTGCGAGGCGTGCATAATCCTTCTCGTCATCTCGGCTACCTTCTCGGTGGCCTCTATAACCATACGGCTGCCCTTGGCCTGGTCCGCCGACGCGCGCGCAATCTCTCTTACAATCGTGGTGGAGCGCTGCGCGCTCTCTACAATCTTTTTAAGGCCCTCGCCCGCCTCGTTAGAAAGCTTTACGCCCTCCTCAACACTCTCTACTCCGCGCGCCATCGCGGCGGCCGCGCGGTCGCTCTCAAGCGCTACGGCCTCTATAATCTCAGTAACCTCTTTAGCGGATGTTGTGGTTCTCTCCGCAAGGTCTTTAATCTCGTTAGCGACAACAGAGAAGCTCTTGCCCTCGTCACCGGACTGCGCCGCTATTATAGCGGCGTTTATCGCCAGCAGGTTGGTCTCTTCGGAAACGTCCCTTATAACGTCTAAAATCTTGCCTATCTCTTTAACCCTGCCGTGAAGGTTGCTCATGATGCGGCTCGATTCGCGCGTCGTCACCTTTATCTTCAGTATGCCGCCTATGGTCGATTCCACGGCGTCCATGCCGCTTCTTGCGTCTTTTATAACCTCGTCGGCAAACCTGTCGCCCTCGGTAACATTGGTATCTACCTCTTTTATCCTGGCGTTTATCTCTTCCATAGAAGAGCTTACCTGTACGATGGCCGAAGAGAGGTTCTCTATATTTTCGCTGACCTCTTTTATAGACCCCGTCATCTCACTGGTAGAACGCGCGGCCTCCTCAACGCTTATAGAAAGAGTTTCGGTATTGTCGAGCACCTCGTTTGTGGAGGCGCCGAACTCAAGCAACGCGGAGGAGCCGTTGTTGATGGAGCGTATCAACGAATCGACAGAGCCGTTAATGTCTTCCATAAATTTATCGGCCTCTTCTATATTCGTAACCATCTCGCCGAGTTCGAGGCCCTGTGCGCGAGAGGCGTCGAGCACCTTCCTTGTATTGAACTCCAACATAGCCGAAACCGAGTATATGGAATCTGACGAACCCCGTATCTCTTTTATTATCTTATGAATGTTGCCGACCACCTCGTTAGTCTGCACCGCAAGGTCGCCTATCTCGTCATTGGAGTCTACCTCGGCAACACCCGTCAGGTCTCCCTGCGCGAGCCTTCTCGTAACTTCCACAACAGTTGTCAGCGGTGTAATTATTATACGGCGGATAAAGGCGAGCCCGACAAAGGCCATAAAAAGAATAAAACCGAAACCGTAACCTATCGCGCGCCATATGTCGTTCAT
>JAJRYL010000412.1 GCA_024275855.1 Deltaproteobacteria bacterium | reverse complement strand
TACTGCCGAGACCCTGAATCGAGTTCAGGGCGACATATAATAAGCGGATTGCTCTGCCGCTAACGTCCTCGCAAAGACGGAAACATTTACAGACTTGTAAGGCAGGCGCAGCCCATTATTGCTTTGAGCTTGACGGTACTTGTATATAGAACTCCGGTGACGCCTTCTTATCTTTTTCAGGAATTGATTATTTCTATTTTCAGCCGTGTGCCGCATAGGATAGGCTGCACCACCCGCAAAACCGTGCCTTTCTACAAAAGAACTCCCGCTATTGCCGCTGTCATAAAACCGGCGAGAAGACCGGCAAGCAACGCCTTCAGGCTTAAACGCGCCACAAGGCTCTTGCGCTCCGGCGCTACGGTGCCTATGCCTCCTATAAGTATGGCTATAGAGCCGAAATTGGCAAAACTACAGAGCGCGTAGGTAGCAACGGTAACCGCGCGGCTCGAAAGCTCGCCAGAGGCCACCATACCCTGCATCATCCGGTAGCTGATAAACTCGTTAAAGACGACCTTAATACCGAGAAGCTCGCCGACAGAACGGCAATCCGCCCACGGCACACCCATTACCCAGGCAACCGGCATAAAAAGATAACCTGAAATAGCGGCAAAAGAGGTTCCTGTAAACTTTAACAGGTAGTCGAGCATACCGATGAGCGAGATAAAGGCTAAAAGCATAGCGCCTATGGTAAGGGCGAGCTTCAACCCGTCCGACGCACCGTTTGCAGCCGCCTCTATTACATTGACGTCTTTGCTCTTAAGCCCCTCTTTCAACTCACGGGAGGCTCCGGGCATGCCCGTAGCGGTAACCGGCGTCTCTGTTTCCGGTATCATCATCTTCGACACTACAATCGCCGCTGGCGCGCTCATAACGGAGGCCGCGAGCAGGTGCCCGGCGCTCGCCCCGAAACTTACGTACACGGCCATTACAGAACCGGCTATCGTAGACATAAAACAGACCATTGTAGTAAATATCTCAGAACGGGTCATGCGCTTAAGATACTCTTTTATAGCGGTCGTAGACTCTATGCCCATAAAGACGAACAGTGCGGCCATAAGCGCCTCGGCGCCCGATACCTTCATAGTCCGCTCCATGCCCCACGCCATAATACGCACAACAAAAGTTATAACCCGCAGGTAGTAGAGTACGGCCATTAAAGAAGAGACGAATATAATAGTGGGCAGAACCTTAAAAGCTACTATAGCCCCTATCTCTAAGTCGGATACCAATGAGCCGAAGAGAAACCGCGAGCCGTAGTCGGTAAAGTCGAGCAGGCTTGTCATAACGATACGGGCCGTCTCGAAGAGGACAAGGCCGACGGAGGTACGCAGAATAAGCAGAGCGAAAAGCACCTGCAACGCCACCCCCCAGACCACAAGACGCCATGAAATTCTGCTTCTGTCTTCAGACAGAACCCATGCGAGAGCTAAAAAGAGCGCAAACCCGATTAGACCGACAAAACGGTGCATAAAAATATTCCAATACCTGTAAGTGAGTTGTCCTGAAAGGGACAGAGGATTATTTATATCTTACGTACTCTTCTACAGAACCTACTCAAGGCCAGGCCTGAACCGACAGGCCAGATAGACCTGCTCTATCTTACTTTACTCTTCTACCATTACCAACAAGGAACAAGGCAAAAAACGCAAAGAGAGTACGCTTTACTTAAAAAAGAGGTTGAGACCGCTGAAAAAACAACGGAAAAGTTTCGCTTTACTCTCCGATGATCTTTACAAGAACCCTCTTTTTTCTTCTGCCATCGAACTCTCCGTAGAAGAGCTGCTCCCAGGGGCCGAGGTCGAGCCTGCCCTCTGTTATGGCCACCACCGCCTCGCGTCCCATGATCTGCCGCTTAAGGTGCGCGTCACCGTTATCTTCACCGGTTCTGTTATGTTTGTACTGTGAAAGCGGTTCGTGCGGGGCGAGACGCTCAAGCCAGACCTCGTAGTCGCTGTGCAGCCCTGACTCGTCGTCGTTTATAAAGACAGAGGCGGTTATATGCATGGCGTTTACCAGCACCAGCCCCTCTGCCACATTACTCTCCGTAATACAGAGATCTATTTCAGGGGTAATATTTACAAAACCTCTGCGTGCGGGGATATTGAAAAAAAGCTCTTTCCTGTAACTTTTCATGCCGGCTCCGGTTTTACTTTCTATGACACTCAAGGCAAAGGCCGCTTCCGCTATTGGATGTCGATAACATGGGGTCGATAACCTCTTTTGCCCGCCTGAGCGATAACTCCTTATGATTAGCCTTTAAGTACGGCACATGGCAGGTTGTGCACCCTATTCTGTTGCTGTCAACGCCAACAAGTTTTACGGACGGGCTAAGCTCAGCGGCTGGAGTAAAACCCGGGTTACCTGCGGAGACGGAAACATAATCGAGCCCAAGCGTATGGTCGCACCCGGCGTTGTGGCATACACGAAACGGGTTTTCAGGGTCAATAGCAGTGTCGTGGCACATTAAACACCGGGCGCTCTCTTTGTCAAGCTGTGCCTTGTTGTCAAGCTGTGCCGCGCTTCCATAAGCCGGGAGCAGAAACAGGGATATAACAAGAGCGCCAAAGAAAACCGATAAGTTCAAAGATGCTTTAAGAGAGAGAGTATAACTCATTATATTTACCCCTTAAAAGTTAGAC
>JAJRYL010000411.1 GCA_024275855.1 Deltaproteobacteria bacterium | reverse complement strand
GCCTCGGGCACGGGCTGCGGAACAAGCAGTTCGTCGCGCTCTCTGATACCCCGGTCGAGCGTTGTGCAGGCCAGTTCGTATTCGCGTCCCAGCCTTACCGCTGTCGTCGGGCACGCGTCTTCGCAGTACCCGCAAAACATGCACCTGGTAAGGTCTACCTTCCAGACCTTGGCCACCCTGTCCGTTATTCCCCTGCCGGTATCGTTCTCTTCCGGTATAACGGTAATACAGTCTGTCGGACACGCCCTTGAGCAGAGTTCGCAGGCAACGCAAAGCTCCTTGCCCTCTTCATTCTTGTTGAGCGTATGAAGGCCGCGAAACCGGCGATACGGAATCCATTTCTCGGAATCCGGATACTTGAGCGTCATCGGCCCTTCGAAATTATAAGAGAACGTAATGTAGAGTCCCCGTATAAAGTCGGCAAAGACGGTCTTTTTTATAAAGTTGACCAGTTTCGCCTTACACTCTTTACTCATGCCAGTTACCTTAGTCAGTTAAAGCAGAGGTCTTCAATACAGACCGCTAAACAGTTCTTTACGTTAAGAAGATTCTCATAAATCCGGTCACAAGTATGGTGACGAGACTGATCGGTATCAATATCTTCCAACCGATATTCATAAGTTGATCGTACCTGTACCTCGGCAGCGTAAACCTTATCCACATAAAGAAGTAGATGAAGACTATAACCTTACCGATAAACCATCCGATGCCCCATATCGACATTATCTGCGCGGGCACGTTTATGCCGAAGGTTATAGGGTCTACCGGGGGCTGCCAGCCGCCGAAGAAGAAGACCACCGCGAGCACGGATACCGTTACCATTGCTATGTACTCGGCGAGCATAAAGAACGAGAAGCGCATTCCGCTGAACTCGGTGTGGAAACCGGACCCGAGCGTGCCTTCGTCTTCCGGCAGGTCAAACGGTATTCTGTTGACCTCGGCGAGCGAGGCTATAAAAAAGATAGCGAACCAGACCGGGCCGACCGGCAGGTAGAGTATGTTCCAGTTCCAGAAGCCGCCGGCCTGAGACTCGACAATATCAACGAGACTGAGCGAGTTGCTCATCATTACCACGCCTATTGCCGCGAAACTTAGCGCTACTTCGTAACTGATCATCTGGGCCGCCGAGCGAAGCCCGCCAAGCAACGAGTACTTCGAGTTCGATGCCCAGCCGCCGAAGATTATACCGTAGATGCCGAGCCCGCCGATAGCGAGCACATATAAGACACCGACGTTCATGTCCGAGATGTAGAGCTTAAAGACGTAATCTACACCCGGAATAGTAAACGTGCCGCCGATAGGGATTGCCACAAAGACCATAAAGGCCGGTATCATCGCGAGCAGCGGCGCGAGCTTAAAGAGAAATTTATCGGCCCTGTCCGGGATTATGTCCTCTTTTAAAAGTAGCTTAACCATATCGGCAAAAGGCTGCAACAGCCCCTTCGGGCCGACCCTGTGAGGACCGAGGCGCACCTGTATGCGCCCCGCCACCTTACGCTCCAACCACGTTAGAGGCAGCGGCAGCATGAAGAGGATCATCCCTACTAAATAGACCTTGATAAGGATCATGACAACTTCGATTATAAGTCCAAGCTCTGGCATAATTTTTAAAAAAACCTTCGGTTTGTTGAGGTGTAAAAGACCCTCTTTATACGCTTATTAAAACTTCTTCAGTTATAAAGACAACGCAACCTGTTTGCGAAAAATCCCGGCATCCGGCCTGTTAAAGACCGGCTTCTATACAGATAAAACTCAATAACTACTTATGGAAAACAGTCCGCATCTATTTAAACAAGAGCCTCTATATCCAAATATTAAAAACAGCCCACGTCAGGTGAAGCGTTTTCTGCCCCACATATAATTTACCATCTCGATATACCTTGAGTTCATGCCGCGTACTATCGAGTGTATGGTAAAGATTATGTTACGCATAACTTTGTAGACTATCCGCGGGTGCGTCTCTACAATCTTTTCAAAATCATTTCTGTGTATAACGTATGTCTCTACCGAGGTAAGCGCCACCATCGTCGCGGAGTGCGGTCTTCCGTCGAGGAAACTCATCTCGCCGAATATCTCCCCGTCTTTTAAAAGAGTGAGTGTGAACAGCTCACCGTCCGGCGCTTCCCTGCAGGCCTTTACCTCGCCCCTTTTTATAATGTAGATAGATTCGCCGTCTTCACCGTCTCTGAAGATGGT
This sequence comes from Deltaproteobacteria bacterium, assembly GCA_024275855.1. Lineage (GTDB taxonomy): Bacteria > Desulfobacterota > GWC2-55-46 > GWC2-55-46 > JADFVP01 > JADFVP01. The sequence continues at coordinate 331 of JAJRYL010000411.1, read as the reverse complement.
ATCTCCCTGCTCGAAACTCTTCTTGTTCGTTATTCCGGCAATTACCTTTACCTCTTCGTTATCGAGGTCGTTGAAAAACTGCTGTTCTCTTAATAATTCAAGGTCTATCATGGCTACCTCCACTCCCCGGTCCGGGGCCATCTACATAGCCCAAGAAGCTTTAGCTTCTTGTAATTTTAACGCTTGTTATCGACTCGCCGCGTTTAAAAAACTTATGTACCTGAACGTCATTATAATTCTCTGCGATAAAGACCATGCCGCTTACGCTGCCCTTGCGGGTCTTTACCGTAAGCTCCGCAGAGAAACGGGTACCGGTTACGGTTACCGTATC
>JAJRYL010000410.1 GCA_024275855.1 Deltaproteobacteria bacterium | reverse complement strand
CCAGTTATTACCACCCAATGCTCGCTCCGTTTTTTATGCGACTGAAGGCTCAACCTCTTGCCCGGCGAGACCACAATCTTTTTTATCTTATATCCGTCACCGGCATCCATAACCGTGTAGCTGCCCCACGGCCTCTTGGTAGTTACATGGTAAAGGTGCTCTGAATAACCCTTTTTAGAGATAAGGTCAACCACCTTTTTAACGTCCTGAGCGCGGCTTTTCGGACAGACCAACGTAGCGTCTGGCGTATCGACAACTATCATATCCTCAACTCCGATTGTAGCTAAAAGCCTTTCGCTGCCGACGATAATAGAGTTCGAGCTTTCGATATCAACAACACGCCCCTGAAAAATATTGCCGCTTTTATCCGTTGGAAGAAGGTCGCCAAAAGAGGTCCAGCTGCCCATGTCGCACCACGAAAAGTCCACGGGTATAACGACCACGTCATCCGCGTGCTCTAAAATTCCGTGGTCAATGGAAATAGGCGCCACCGTAGCGTATCCCTTAGCAAGGTCTCCGCCCTCTTTTACATCCATCAGAACCTTGTGGAGGTCGGGCAGATACGTCTTAACCTCGTCTAAAAGGCGAGACGCCTTCCAGACGAAGATGCCGCTGTTCCAGTAGTAGCCGCCTTTACTCAGGTAACTTTTCGCCCGCCGCAGGTTCGGCTTTTCAACAAACCTCTCTACAGCGTGAACGGAAAAACCGTTTATCTTTTTTGCCCGTTCTTTAGCGGCCTTTATATAACCGTACCCGGTTTCCGGCGTTGTGGGTTTTACGCCAAAGGTTACAAGGTGTCCGGCTTCGGCGGCCTCTATGGCGGCGCCGAGCGATTCGGTAAAAAGCCCGCCCCGCTCGATAACATGATCGGCAGGCAGAACCACCATAATCGCCTCAGGGTCTTTAGAGTAAAGCTCTAACGCGGCAAGGCCGATTGCCGGAGCCGTATTCCTGCCCTCCGGCTCAACTATATAACCCGAAGAGACCGGGCTGCCGTCGTACATAAGGTGGTCTTTGATCGTACGGGCTTGCTCTTCGCTCGTTACTATATAGACAGAGCTTGAAGGAATAAGCGGAGCGAGCCTCTTTATAGTCGCCTTTAGCAGGCTCTCTTCCCCAACTACCTTTAAAACCTGCTTTGGAGTCGTAACCCTGCTAAGCGGCCAGAAACGGCTGCCTACACCACCGGCAAGAATACAAGCGTAAACACCGGCACTTTTTTTTGTAACACCCTTTTTTTTCAATATAACCTCACCTTATTAAAATAACAGACCGCCGCCATAGCGAATTCAATCTTTCAATGCAAGCTCCGCGGCGCTTATAGAGTACCGCTTCAGAAGCGCCCTGAACTGGCCGGACGTAATACGCGCGCGCTTCTTTATATCTTTTCGTTTCGAAATAGTAGCGGGCAGAGTAACAAGCGCACCGGCATACGCACGCACTACAATACCCATAAGCCCCGCAAAAGAGAGTTCGCCCGCAAGGCGCGCGCCTGCCCCTTTGCCTGTAAGCACCCCGACAACCTGAGCCACGTAACGCCAGACCTCGTAAAACGGAAATAAGAGCAGGCTTAAGGGTGGAAAGTTTTTCAAGACCACCCATACGTGGTTGCGCTCTACAAGATAGGCCTTAAAAGGGGTATGGCTTCCGCTCGTTCCCGAATAGTGATGAAAGAGAACGGCACCCGGAACGGACAAACAGCTCCAGCCCGCGATTCGGGCGCGCAGACCAAGGTCGGTATCTTCGCAGTACGCAAAAAAATCGGGGTCGAAATAACCGACCTCGTCCAACATAGCTTTTCGGTACAGCCCGGCGCACGCGCTCGGCATTAAGGCCTCTTTTATCGAATCGAACTGCGATGTATCTCGCTCCATACGCCCCTGCCCGCGCCCTATGCCGTTTGGGTAGAGCAGCAGTCCGCCAACCGAGTCTATCACGCCGGAGTCTGACATGGAAAGAATCTTAGGGGCCCACATGCCTACCCCCTCTTCAGACGTTAGCGCGGCGTCCATAAGCTGCTCTAAGCAGTTCTTTTCTAAAACGGTATCGTTATTAAGGGTAAGAATAAACTCCCCGCGCGCCTTTGCGAAGCCCTGATTATTAGCGGCGGCAAAACCACGGTTGCTCCTGTTCCGTATAAAAGTAACCTCTGTACCGGTACCGGAAAGCAACGAGCGCGCAAACTCGACAGAACCGTCGGAAGAGCCGTTATCTACAAAGAGCAGCTCGAACAATTTGTAGGTCTGAGAGAGTAACGACTTCAGGTTCGCCTCTAAAAACCCCTTGCCGTTCCAGTTGACTATAACGATAGAGAGCTGCGGCAAAACACCGGAGGCCGAAACCCGCGAACCGTTATCTGAACCGCTACCATTACCCGACATTGTTCAGCCCCCCTGCTTTACCCGAACTTCCGGTACCCTTAGGCATGAAAAAAAGGAGCGTGTAGATGCCGAGATTACGCAAAAATCCGGTTGCCTTGAAACCGTTTTTTATCATTATGCCGATACGTGTAAAGCGCGGAGATGATTGTAAGGAGGCGAAAGCGATAACAGAGCGTTGGTCCATCGGTACAAGCTTCGACCTGTACGTAGACAAAAAAATAGCGGCCTGAGTCACTACCCGTTTCAGCAGGTCGGCTGTTTTACCGAGGCTGCCGAGACGCGAAAGGAAATAACCAGCAGAGTAACTTGTAGAGCCCGCAACGTTACTGCCGTGCTGACGGTAATAGAGGGTCGGGCTGTTAACGCGGCCTATATAACCGAAGGCCGAAGCTACAAGCGCTATCCACCAGTCGTGCATAACCGCCTCCGGCGGTAT
>JAJRYL010000409.1 GCA_024275855.1 Deltaproteobacteria bacterium | reverse complement strand
GACATAAAAACGGCGGGGTTTATGTTTAGACGGGTCTTTTCTCAGCAGGTGCGATCTGTAAGTACTTTTTTTATCGAGGTCTACGACTATTCTTGTGTACGACGGGTTGGACCAGTGGCGGATAGTCGTTACTTTTGAACGTTTCGTACCCGGCTCCGCGCTCGAAACGGCAAAGAGCGGCAGGAGCAGGATAATGAGAAAAATAGCCTGCCTGAATAAGAGAAACTGGTTTGTTCGGTCGGTAACTCTCTTCATTCGTCAACCATCCGCTTGAGTTTGTCGAGCAGCGTCAGGGCCTCTATAGGGGTTATCAGTTCTACCTGAAGCCCGCGAAGCTCTTCCCTTAAAGGGTCTTTACTGCCGAGACAGTTTAACTGCGATGGTTCGTCTCCGCTCTCTTCTTCGTGACCGATACGCGTGGCGGCTACACGCGGGTCTCCGGATTCGGTAAGCTCCCCCGCTTCGAGGTTCTTAAGTATCTCCCCTGCACGAGTTATTACCGCTTCGGGCAGTCCGGCGAGTTTCGCTACCTGTATGCCGTAACTGCGGCTACTGCCTCCGGGCACGACCTTTTTAAGAAAGATAATCTTGTCGCTCCACTCGGTAACCGACATGTTGTAATTCTTTACCCGCTCTTTGGTAAGGGTAAGTTCGGTCAGTTCGTGATAGTGAGTGGCAAAGAGCGTGCGAGCCTTAAGGCCCGGCGTATCGTGAAGATACTCTATTACCGACCACGCAATGCTGAGTCCGTCGAAGGTGGAAGTGCCCCTGCCTATCTCATCTAAAATAATAAGGCTCTTTTCCGTTGCGTTGTTCAAGATATTGGCGGTCTCGTTCATCTCGACCATAAAGGTTGACTGGCCGCGGGAAAGATCGTCCGAGGCCCCGATGCGTGTGAATATTCTATCCACGATACCGATAGAGGCGCTCGACGCCGGAACGAACGAGCCTATCTGCGCCATTAAGACTATAAGGGCGTTCTGGCGCAGATACGTCGATTTACCCGCCATGTTAGGCCCGGTAAGAATAAGTACCTGATCTGCTGTCGAGGAGATATGCAGGTCGTTAGGCACGAAATCTTCCGGCTGCCCGGCCTCTACAACAGGGTGGCGGCCTTCGACTATCTTTAGCGCCCCGTTTTCTGCTATCTCCGGTTTTACGTACCTGTTCAGCTCTCCGGCGCGGGCAAGGCTCAAGAGCGTATCGAGCGTAGCTATCGCACCGGAGCTAAGATGTACGCGGGCCGCTTCTTTGGCGAGAGTCCCGAGCAGGTCGGTATAGAGCGAAAGCTCAAGCGCGTTCGCTCTCTCCTGCGCCCCGAGTATCTTCTCTTCCCACTCTTTCAGTTCCGGGGTAATGTAACGCTCGGCGTTTACGAGCGTCTGCTTGCGTATATACTCGTCGGGCACCGTATGCGACCTGCTTTTAGAGACCGTTATATAGTAACCGAAAACCCTGTTGTATCCGATCTTAAGGGTAGAGATGCCTGTACGCCGCCGCTCTTTGGCCTCAAGCCCGGCTATCCACTCTTTACCGCCAGACGTAATTGAACGAAGCTCGTCGAGGGTAGTGTCGTACCCTTCTTTGATAACGCCGCCGTCGCGTAGACTCTGCGGCGGTGAGTCCGTAATAGCGGCATTAAGAAGCCCTACGGCCTCTGTAACTGGGTCGATTCCGTCAACCGCCTCGCGCGTTTTTTTTGAGGCAAGCTTTTCGCCCATCTCTTTAATAACCGGCAACCTGGTAAGAGAATCTTTGAGCGACACAAGGTCGCGCGGTGCGGCGATGCGAAGCGTAACCTTTACGATAAGCCTCTCAAGGTCGTAAACCGATTTTAACTCTTCTTTAAGCGAGGCGCGAAGAGTCGGTTCATTGATAAGCTCTTCAACAGAGTCGAGCCGCTCTTTTATAACCACGGGATTTAGAAGCGGATAGAGCAGCCACGATTTTAATTTTCGCGCGCCCATTGCCGTGCTCGTACTGTCTAAAATGGATAACAGGGAGCCTTTTTTATTGGTCGTCCTGCCTGCCTCTGTTACCTCAAGGTTTTTAAGCGTCGAGTGGTCGAGCAGAAGATAGTCCGAGCAACTGTACCTCTGTATGCTTTTAACGTGGTCGAGACCCGAACGTTGAGTAGACTTTATATACGCGAGCAGTACACCGGCGGCTTTTACCGCTTCGGGAAGTTCTGTTATCCCGAAACCGTCGAGCGAGTGAACCTTGAAATGCCTCTTGAGCCCGTCGGCTGCTCTTTTAAGGTCAAAGTCGTAAGCAGGCAGCAGTGTAAGATTTTTATCCTCTGAGTTTCCCGGCAGACCCGCAAGCAGGCTTCCCTCTTC
>JAJRYL010000408.1 GCA_024275855.1 Deltaproteobacteria bacterium | reverse complement strand
CGCGCCCTCTGTGGCCGCGGTGCCGCCCGTAATAACAACGCCCGAAGAGATAAGCACGTCGTAGCCGGATTTAATAATCTCTCTTTTAACAAGGTCGAAGATCTCTTCCATACGGGGTTCGATTATTTCGCACAGCGTATGGCGGGAGACCTTGCGGATCTTGCCGCCCCCGACGCTCAGCACGTCGAGTATCTCCTCTCTGGAGACAAGCGCGGTCATCGCGCAGCCGAACTCTTTTTTAACCTTATCGGCCTCGCTTGTCGGGGTTCTGAGCCCGACCGATATATCGTTAGTAACCTGATTTCCGCCAAGCGCGATAACGGTCGTGTACTTGATGCTGCCGTTATGGTAGAGCGCTATGTCGGTAGTGCCGCCGCCTATATCGACAAGCACGACGCCTATCTCCTTTTCGTCCGAATTGAGCACGGCCTCGGAACTCGCTATCTGCTGAAGCACTATGTCGGCAACGTCGAGCCCGGCCTTGTTGGCGCACTTTACAATATTCTGCACAGAGGTTACAGCCGCGGTAACAATATGCACCTTGACCTCAAGGCGTATTCCTATCATGCCGAGCGGTTCCTGAATGCCCTCCTGATCGTCTACTATATACTCCTGCGCTATGACGTGTATGACCTCGCGGTCGGGCGGAATAACAACGGCCTGAGCCGCCTCTATAACCCGCTCGACATCCTGCGGCGTTATCTCGCGGTTCTTAACGGCAATGACGCCGTGGGAGTTGAAGGCTTTTATATGGCCGCCGGCTATGCCGCAGTAGACCCTGTTTATCTCGCACCCGGCCATTCGCTCGGCCTCTTCAACGGCCTTGCGTATGGAATTAACGGTGCTCTCGATATTTACCACCACGCCCTTTCTAAGTCCCTTGGACGGATGCATACCGATTCCGATTATCTCAGCGCCGTTCTCGGTCTTTTCACCGACTATGGCGCAGATTTTTGTAGTGCCTATGTCGAGCCCTACTACAATATTCTCTTTCTTAGCCATATTACGTAGCCCCGCCCTCTTTAACCACGTTACCTATATACCTGATAACCACTTCGTTCTTCCTCGTAAGGTCTATGGCCGCAACACCCGTCAACTTGCCGCCGCGCGCCTTTACTATCTTGTCAAACGCCCCGAGTTTGCCCTCGAACGCGCCAATACCAAGGTCAAGCTCCACGCCCTCTTCAACCGTATAGAGCGTATAACCGTACATAGGGTCTATCCTTATCTCGCTTATGTCTTTGGCGCTGATACCGTGCCTGCCGGTAAGCCTGCCGAGCAGGCCCATAAGAGCATGGTCGTCTATCTGTACGCCCGAGTCCACGGTTTCAGGGTCGAGCCCTGTAACAATAGGCAGGTCGAGCCCGTCCGCGACCGAGTATCTTTTAAAGAGCAGCCCGCCAGAGTCCATAACATACAGGCCGTCTGCGCTGACAACCGCTGCAGGCGCGCGCTCGACAACCTCTATCCTTACCGTAGACGGAATAGAGCGCGAGACCGTAACGCTCTTTATCCACGGATTTTCCAATATTCTGCGCTCGACCTCGGAGAGTTTAAAAGAGAAAATATTTTCCCCGCTCTCTATTCCGGCAAGCTTTGCCACCGTATCCGCGCTTATACGCGAAACCCCTTCTACCGATATTTTATCGACGGCAAGGTACTCGGTAGTCGTAACCAGGCCGTACAACCTCCAGGCCCCGTAACCCGAAACCGGTATAGCGGCCGCGACAAGCGCGATAAACAGCAGACGTTTCATATAGCGCCTTGCCCTTATTCCGAAAGGCTCACGCTTGCGCCTGTTTCCGCCTTTTTTAGCCTTGCCTCGTCCCTGACGGACCCCGGTTGTTTTCGCCATGCCAGATACCCTCAACAGCGTTCGTTCTATACTTTTGTATAAACACCAATCTTTTAATACTTTCACTTCCAGACTTTGCTTTTACGCTTTTTTAAATCTTTGCATTCAAAGACTCTTTCTCAACACTTGCCAACCGAGGCGCCAAAAAGCATCCTCTCTACAAGCTCTTCGTAGCCTATTCCGGCGCACTCTGCCGCCATCGGAAGAAGGCTTAAACCGGTAAGCCCCGGTACGGTATTTACCTCAAGCACGTACGGGGAGAGGCCGGTACCGAGCATAACGTCTACCCTCGCCGCCCCGGCGCAACCGAGCGCGTTGTACGCGCCAAGCGCTACGCTCCGCACACGGGCAGTTACCCGCTTGCTTAAAGGCGCGGGCGCTAAGTACTCGGTCTGTCCCGGCGTATACTTTGCCTCGTAGTCGTAGAGGCCGGACTTTGGAACAACCTCGACAACAGGAAGCGTTATGCCGTCTAAAATACCTACCGTAACCTCTCTGCCCTCTATGTACTCTTCTATCAAAACCCCTGTTGAGGTATTACGCGCAGCCTTCTTAACGGCCCCGGCCAGTTCGCTCTTCTTTCTGATAATTGTTACGCCTATGGCGGAACCCTGCGAGCCAGGTTTTACAACATACGGAAGTTTAATCCCTTTTATTGCTACTCCGTCCCTATAATCGAAGTAGGCCGGAGTAGGAATAGAGCGGCTCTCGAAGACCTTTTTACTAAAGAGCTTATCCATCGCTACGCTCGACGCGCGCACGCCGCTGCCGGTATACGCAACCCCCATAATCTCCAACAGCCCCTGTATAGAACCGTCTTCCCCGAAACGTCCGTGCAGCGCTATAAAAGCCACATCTACCTTTTTTCTTCTTAAAACAGAAGCTACGTTAGGGGTAACGTCTATCGGCACGGCGTTGTAACCGATACTCTTTAACGCGCTTACAACCGCTTTACCGGTCTTTAAAGAGATCTCGCGCTCTTCGGAAAGCCCGCCCATCAGCACCCCTATCTTCTTATTCTTAAAAGACGCCGCGGCCTTTGTACTTTTATTGACCATAAAACTCTTTTTCCATTCCGTAAGATTTACTTTTACCAACGGGCGCCGAAAAGTTTAAACCTCGCCGATTATCTTTATTTCCGGTTCGAGCAGCACGCCTTTACTCCTATAGACCCTGTCTCTTATCGTGGCCATTAAAGAGAGCACATCGTGCGCCGTCGCCTTGCCGGTATTGATTATATAGTTGGCGTGAACCTCGGAAACCACCGCGTCTCCGCAACGTAAACCCTTAAGCCCGGCCTCGTCTATAAGGCGGCCCGCTATCCTTCCCTCGGGGTTCATAAAGATAGAACCGGCATTAGGGTACCCGACCATGCTCGTCGCTTTGCGCCTGTGCCTGTAGCTCTCTATCAACTCCCGCATCTCTTCCGGGTCCTTCTTCGTAAAAGACATGTGGACGCGTACGGCGACCGTACCTTTGGGCATGTCGCTCTTTCTGTACTCAAAACCGATTTCAGCCGAGGGCATAAAACCGCGCTTGCCTTTGCGCCCTACAAACTCCACGCCCTCTACCGTGTTCTTCATCTCAAAGCCGTAGGCTCCGGCATTCATGATAACGGCCCCGCCAACGGTGCCGGGAATTCCAGCGACAAACTCTACTCCGCCAAGCCCCCGCTTCAAGCACTCGTTAAGCAGCCTGGAAAGTTTTACACCCACCCCGACAACCGCCCTCGTATCGTCTATCCACGTGATCTCACCAAAACCGTCGGCCATGTTCATAACAATGCCCCTGAAACCGCCGTCGCGCACCAATACGTTGCTGCCGCCGCCAAGCACGTAGTACTTAAAGCGCTTGGACTCGGCAAAATTGAGCAGCTCTTTCAAGTCGCCGTCATCCTGCGGAAAGGCCATAACGTCGGCCGACCCGCCGATTCCGAAAGAGGTATGGTCGCTCATGGGCACATTAAAGAGCACCTTGCCCTTGAACCTCTGAATAAAAAAGAGCGAGTACTGTGTACCCATTTCAGAGCCTCCGTTTTAAGTACAGTGTTAAGGCGCCGGTATCTGTTCCGGCTTCGTTTATACTCATCTTGCCTCTAAGACCTCTCTCGATTTCAGTATCTCCATAAACTCCCTGCCCGCCTTCCAGACGTCTCCGGCGCCAAGCGTCAAGAGCATCTCTTCTGAGCGGACAACGGTATCGAGGTACTCCGGCACATCGGAGAGCGACGCTATATAGACCACGTTTTTATGGCCGTGCTCTTTTATCGACCGGTAGAGCGCCTCCGCGTCCACACCCTCTATCGCGCTCTCTCCGGCGGCGTAGATGTCGGTTATCACAAGGCGCGCGGCTGCGTTAAAGACCGGTATAAAATCGTCGAACAGGTCTCGCGTGCGCGTATACCTGTGGGGCTGAAATACTGCCGTAACCGGCTCCGCCCAACCGGCGCTCGCTGCCGAGAGCACCGCCTTTATCTCTTCCGGGTGGTGGCCGTAGTCGTCCACAACCGTAACTCCGGCCTCTTTTCCTATTACCTGAAACCTGCGCTGCACACCGCTGAACTCTTCGAGCCCCTTTGCTATATGCGCAAAGTCTAAACCAAGCTCCTTTGCCACGGCAACAGAGGCGAGCGCGTTATAGACGTTATGCTCGCCGGGCATATTCAACTTGATAGAACCTGCCTTTGTGTTTCCGTACCAGAGCGTAAAGCTCGACTCCATGTGGTCGAACTTAAGGTCGCTTGCGTGAACGTCGCTCTGGGCGCTAAGGCCGTAAGTCACCAGCCGCCTGGTAACAGACGGTATAAGCGACTGAAGCACCGGATGGTCGAGGCAGATAACGGCGCAGCCGTAAAAGGGCACCTTGTTCATAAAGTCGGTAAAGGACTCTTTAACCTCGTCCATGCCGGAGTAATGGTCCATATGTTCACGGTCTATATTGGTGACTACCGCTATTGTCGGGGCTAATTTTAAAAAACTGCCGTCTGACTCGTCCGCCTCGGCGACTAAAAAATCGCTGGTGCCGAGCCTGGCGTTGGCCCCGAAGCTGTTGAGCCTTCCACCCGTTACAACTGTGGGGTCTATGTCGGCGGCGGCTAAGACAGAAGCTACCATAGAGGTTGTCGTAGTCTTGCCGTGGGTGCCGGCTATGGCTATGCCGAACTTAAGGCGCATCAGCTCGGCGAGCATTTCCGCCCTCGGTATTATAGGGATCTGCCTTGAGGTGGCCTCTTGCAGCTCAGGGTTGTCCATCTTTACGGCTGAAGAGTAAACGACGCACTGCGCCTCTTTTATATTGCCTCTTTTGTGGCCAACAGAAATAGCGGCGCCAAAACTCTTGAGCCTTCTCGTCGTCTCGGACTCCGCAAGGTCAGAACCCGTAACCTCGTAACCCATATTGAGCAGCACCTCGGCAATGCCGTTCATGCCCGACCCGCCGATGCCTACAAAGTGCAGCCTTTTAATACGGCCTCTGTACATTTAAAAAACCTCTTTGATACTTTTCCTAAAACTTCTCAGCGTAAAGCGATATAAAAAGAGTAGCGCGCCTTACGGTTATTTTAAAAACTCTCATATACTTCTTTTAAAATTACTCACCCTGAAGCGATTTAAAAAAACTCTTGCGGCCTCAGAGAGATTATAAAACTATTTACTACCAATACTATTCGCCAAGCAGTAATAAAAAATCCTTAGCTATCTTTTCCGCCGCTTCGGGCCGCGCCAGCTTCGCCGCCTTTTCGCTGACCTCCGCGAGCTTATCGGGTTTTGTACACAACTCCCTGACCGCGTCGGCCATAACCCTGCCGGTACGCCTGTCCTGCGTAATCATTACCGTTGCTCCGGCCTCTTCGAGACTGCGCCCGTTTACCTCCTGATGGTTATCCGACGCGAAAGGGTACGGCACCAGTATAGAGGCGAGCCCGAAGGCCGTGATCTCGGCAATAGAGGTTGCCCCCGCTCTGCATATTACAAGGTCGGCCCCACCGTACACCGTGGCCATATCTTCTATAAAGCGGTGTACCTCTACCTTCAATTTTTTTCTTTGGTACGCCTCTTTAACCTGCTCGTACCCCTGCTCTCCGGTCTGGTGTATTACCCTGAAACCGCTCCATAAGTCGGTTAAAAACTCTGCCGCGTCAACAAAGGCGGCATTTATCGCCTTGGCTCCCTGCGACCCGCCAAAGACAAAGATGGTAAAAGCAGAACCCGGCGACCGCCGCTTTCCCGTCCGCAGACGCACTAAAAGGTCGCGCCGTATCGGGTTGCCTGTAAGCACCGTCCGCATCGGCGGAAAGTACTGCCGCGCGGCGTCAAAAGCGATATATATTCTGTCAACAATCCTGCCGGAGACCTTGTTCGTTAACCCCGGCAACGCGTTCTGCTCAAGTATAGCGGTCTTTATGCCGAGCAACCTTGCTGCAAATACAACGGGAGCGGATGAGTAGGAACCGGACCCTATAACCCCGTCGGGTTTAAACCGCCTTAAAATTCCTACAGCTTTTATAGTGCCTCTAATAGCCCTGTAAAGCGCCTTGAGCCTTTTTATTCCGCGTGTTCTCTTAACGCCGGAGACATTGAGAAGTTTCAGGCGGTAGCCGTGTTTCGGCACTACCGTCTCTTCAAGCCCGCCCTTACCGCCGACAAAAAGTATCTCTACCTTCGGCTCGACCCTCTTGAACTCTTCAGCAAGAGCGAGTGCCGGAAAGAGGTGGCCGCCGGTTCCGCCACCCGCCATAACAAGCCTCATCGAGAATCATTCTCCACGATATAGATATTGAGCAGTATTCCTATCGCAACCATATTCATCAGGAGCGACGTACCGCCATAACTTATAAATGGCAGCGGCATGCCCTTTGGCGGCAGCAACCCGAGCACAACGGCCATATTTATCGCCGCCTGCAGAACCACCATAAACGTTATGCCAAGCGCAAGGTAAGTACCGTACATGTCCTTCGCCCTCATAGCTATCTTTATGCCGCAGTAAAGTATAACGAGGTAAAGCGCCACCACAACGAATACACCTACAAACCCAAGCTCCTCTCCTATAACCGAGAGTATAAAATCCGTATGGGCCTCCGGCAGGTAAAAGAGCTTCTGCCTGCCCTCGCCGAGCCCTAAACCCGTTAAACCGCCGGAACCGAAAGCTACAAAAGACTGAACCATCTGAAACCCGTCGCCAAGCGGGTCCGCCCACGGGTTCATATACGTCAGCACCCGCCTAATCATATAGTCGAAGTTCCTTACGACAACGAGCAGCACGGGCACAACCAAAAGGGCGGTTCCGAAAAGGTACCTTAAGCGCACACCGGCGGTCAGGAGCATTAAAAAGACAAGTATCGTAATAAAGACGCCTGTGCCAAAATCCGGCTCGTAGACAACAAGAGCTATAAGCACACCGGGGATAAGTACGTTAGGCAAAAACCCGAGAGAAAAACTCTTTATCTTCTCGCCCTTGCCTGCGAGCGAATAGGCGAGAAAGAAGACCACTGCGATCTTTGCGAACTCGGAGGGCTGAAAGGTCATAGGCCCGACCCTCAGCCACCTGACAGCCGTACCGGCCTTTACCCCGAAACCCGGAACGAGCACCAGCACCAGCAACGCCGCGGCGAGTATAAGCACCGGGTAGGCGAGGTAACGGTAGATACCGTACGGCACCTTTGAGGCGACGACAAAAAGAAGCAGTCCGGCAAGCGCGAAGACAAGGTGCTTCTTTACAAAAAAGTATTCGTCGCCGAACCGGTTCATCGCCATTATGGAACTCGCCGAGTAGACCAT
>JAJRYL010000407.1 GCA_024275855.1 Deltaproteobacteria bacterium | reverse complement strand
GGTAGATTCGGAACACAGCGCCGTCTACCAGTCTTTAAAGGGGCATAGAAATGAGGATGTGCGGCGGGTGCTGCTTACGGCTTCAGGCGGGCCTTTTTTGAATACCCCGAAAGAGGAGTTCGCGAACATAACGCCCGAGGTCGCGCTTAAGCACCCAAAGTGGTCGATGGGAGCTAAAATAAGCATAGACTCGGCTACGCTTGTGAACAAAGGGCTTGAGGTTATCGAGGCGTGCTGGCTCTTCGGTCTGCCGCCGGAGAAGGTATCGGTTGTAATACACCCGCAATCCATTGTGCACTCTATGGTCGAATATATCGACGGCTCTATCGTATCGCAATTATCAACGCCCGATATGAAGGGGCCTATCTCGTACGCGCTCGGTTATCCGGGGCGTGTGCCGTCCGGGGTGACACGGCTCGACCTTACAAAAGAACCCCTTACCTTTTTCGCTCCGGACACGGTTCGCTTTCCGTGCCTTAAGCTCGCCTTCGACTCTCTTCGCACCGGCGGTATAGCCCCCGCCGTCTTAAACGGCGCGGACGAGGTAGCGGTGGAGGCTTTTCTAAATAGAAGGCTCTCTTATGCCGATATATTCAGTGTGCTCGACACCGTGCTTCACGAGCATGACCCGAAAGTTCCGCGCTCCATAGAAGAGGTTGTAGAGGCCGACAGGTGGGCGCGCGAGGCGGCTTTAAGGGCGGTATCGGTTTACGGGATTAAGTAGGCAGGTCCGGTTTTTAACATATACGCCGCACTGAAGACTCTACGCGGCGCTCTGGAAGAATATTTTTTTTAAGATTTTTATACTCCCGTATATACCGTATATGGTATACTAAAGGCTTGCATGTCGGCACGCTTGACTCATAACAAGAGCTTAATAATATGATAACACTTATTACCTTTGTAGTTGTTCTCGGTGTACTGATCTTTATTCACGAACTCGGACACTTTGCCGTAGCGAAATTCTCCGGTGTCGGTGTAGAGAAGTTCTCTTTGGGTTTCGGCCCCAAGCTTATAGGCGTTACGGTCGGAGAGACCGAGTACCGGCTCTCGCTTCTGCCGCTTGGCGGTTACGTAAAGATGGTCGGTGAGAACCCCGGCGAAGAGGTTGAAGAGTTCGATGCGGCCCGCTCCTTTAATCATAAACGAGTAGGCACCCGCGCGTTGATCGTCGTGGCGGGGCCGATAATGAACCTCGTTCTCGCGTTTGTGCTCTTTCCTATTATCTTTATGATCGGCGTTAATATTCCGGCCTATCTCGAACAGCCGCCTGTAGTCGCGTATGTGGCCCCCGATACCCCGGCCTCCGCGGCAGGTATTGAGAAGGGCGACAGGATACTCAGCGTAAACGGCTCAGAGGTTGACGAGTGGGAGAGTTTTTTATCAACGGTGGTCTTAAGCCCCAATGTAGAGGTAGACCTTGTTATTCAGCGCGGCTCCAAAGTGTTGAACAAAGTTATGGTGCCAGTTGCCTCCAAGGTAACAGGTGGTGGTTACGTAGGTATTCAACCCCCTATGAGGCCGGTAGTGGGCGCTCTTAACAAAGGGTATCCGGCGGAACTCGCGGGACTTCTTCCGGGCGATACCATACTCGCCATAGACGGTACGAAGATTACGCACTGGGCGGAGCTTGAGGGTTTTATAAAACATAGCGGCGTTAAAAGAAGCTTTTTGATAGAGCGCGGCAAGGGCACCTTCACCGTAGAGATAGAGCCGAAAAGGAACGAGGAAAGAGACGTTTTTCTTATAGGAATCTCACGCTCTGACTCTCAGGTATTCAAGCGTTACGGTTTTACCGACGCTGTTGTTAAGGGCGTTGACTCCTCTTTCGACATGACCGCGCGCCTCTTTGCCGTAATAAAGGGGCTTGTTGTCGGGCAGTACTCGCTCAAGACGCTCGGCGGG
>JAJRYL010000406.1 GCA_024275855.1 Deltaproteobacteria bacterium | reverse complement strand
CGTGCTTAAGGAAATGGCCGCTTACACTTTCAGGTACCGCTCATTACAGTTGCATGCCTTCATAAAGGCGTTTGACGGACCGGATGAAAACAAGCTTGAGCACGCGGTCAGGGCAACCGGAGCGGATAACGAGATAGTGCTCTTTACTATCAACGCGGTCGCCAAGGTGCGTTATATGCTTGAGGTTTCCGGCAAAAAAATACCCTCTCAGATGATAAAGAACAAACTGCTCAGAAACTTTATAGATACGTTCAGGAACGAATTCGGCGACCCGTTCATAAACCGGGCCCAGGCCTTTCTACAGGCCGTAAAGCAGCAGGTTAAAGCGGAGTTTCCCACCCACTACTTCTACCGCACCAACGAGGTGATAGAAGAGGCTCGCTCGCTCGGCGCCGGAATAATAATACCGCACCCGGAACAGTTCTGGCCGGTACTGCTTGCCGAATACGACGTTGACGGCATAGAGGTCTGGAACCCGCAATCCCGCCGCTATACGAACTTTCTCATCTCGATACTGAGCCAGAAGAACGGGGCGCTCGAACGCGGCAAGCGCAAGCTTCTACCGCTAATGGGCGACGACACCCATATGGGCGAGAAGATTAAAGAGCCCGCGGCGCAGGATGCCGACAAGGCGCAACGCGAGATTGGCCTGCAGGAGACATGGGACGAGATGGAGATTAAGAAAAAACTGATTCTTGCCAAGATGACCAATGTAGACATAATCCGTGAATACCGGGACAGGATTTCATAACCCGGTTCATGATTTTATAAGAAGGAGAGACTATGTCAAAAGAAGAAAGTTTCGAGTACGAATCGCTGCAAGACCCGCAAACCATTAAAGAGCTTATAAACGGGATTATAGAAGGTTTCGAAAAGGGGCGTATAGTTCTCAGCTCAAACGGCTCGGCGATTACAATGAACCCGTCCAACCTGCTCAAGTTTTCCGTAAAGGCGAAGAAAAAGGGCGAAACCAGCAAACTTGAGCTGAAGATCTCCTGGAAAGAGACCAGCAAGGTTAACGTCCGCACAAACGATTTAATCAAGGTCAGCACCTGATCTATTATGACTATAATTGACGGCATCAAGGAAAACCTGAGCTTCATTATAATCGAGACGACCAAGCAGTTGCGCGCCACGCTCGAATTCATGCAATCTTCCGGCACAGACGGTTTTTTCGATATACTCAACCGGGACAGTTACCTTGACAACCTTAAGAACCTGATAGAGAGCCAGTGCTATCTACGCATCAACAACTCCACCGACTGCTCAAGGCACGAGATCAACGAAATCCGTTCCATACAGACCATCGGGGTCAACCTCGAACGTATGGGCGACGACTGCATCAATATACTGCGCCAGACCGAACACCTTAAAAACCACCGGTTTATCGATAGATTCGACTACAGGGAGATACTGTCCAAACTGCTATGGGGTCTTGGCGAGGTTTACGAAACGCTTCAGAAGAAAGACCTTTCGATGGCGCTTGAGGTCTGCAAGATAGAGCTTGATATAGACGTTATCTACAAAAAGAACTTCGACGATATCATGGTCAGCCTCAAGACCGGCAACGATACCGAAGACCTTGTAACCTCGCTCTTTATTTTACGCTACCTCGAACGTATGGGCGATACCCTTCTAAACGTAGGAGAGGCCATAATCTTCGCGACCACCGGAGAGAAGATAAAGATAGAGCAGTTTCTCTTGCTCAAAAACAATCTCGCGCACAGCGACTACGAAGGCGACCTTGAAGGCATAGACCTTACCGGTATATGGGGTACTCACTCCGGGTGCCGTATAAGCAAGGTACAGGCCAACGAGTCCAAAATAGGCGACGGCCCTATGGGGGTCATCTTCAAAGAGGGGGAGCACAGCAAAATAAGGCGCGAGCGCGACAACATCGCTGAGTGGGACGAACTATATCCGGGTATTGTGCCCAAGGTGATAAGCTTTCACAAGGAAGGCGAAACCGCCTCTATGCTGATGGAGTACCTGCCGGGGCAGGCGTTGGACGCTATAGTCCTGAACTCAGGCGTCGAGGTAATCAACGCTGTTCTCGACTCGGTCACGAAACTGCTTGGCCAAATCTGGTCCGGGACCCGCCAATACGACAACACCTCGCATAAACTCGACTACATGGCGCAACTTGTAAAGAGGATGGACGAGGTGCTGGCGGTTCATAAAAAATTTATGAAGTACGAGCAGATGTTGGGGTCGGTCGAGACAAGGGCCTCCAAGAGCCTTATCGAAGAGTGCACTAAGATAGAGGCGTCTCTCGACCTTCCGTTCACGGTACGCATACACGGCGACTTTAATGTGAGCAACCTTCTTTACGACTTCGATTCCGGCAGGGTTCGTTTTATCGACGTCTACCGTTCGAGACAGGCCGATTACATACAAGACGTCTCGGTCTTTCTTGTCTCGAACTTTCGCATTCCCATATTTCAAAAAGAGCTCAGAAAAAACCTCAACAGCGTCATTAAAAGATTTTACGACTTCAGCGAAACCTACGCGCGGAAGAATAACGACGGCCTGTTCAACGTAAGGCTCGCCCTTGCCCTCAGCAGATCGTTCTATACCTCGACAAGGTTCGAGCTGAACCTGAAGTTTGCCAACGAGATGTTTATGCGCTCGCACTATATCATGGAGAAACTCATCAGGCATAAACGCTCTGGCGGTTCATGGGAAGAGTTTAAACTTCCGAAGCAGGTTCTGTACTATTAATTACCGGAATAGGAGTACTTACCGTATGAGAATCGGAGTAGTTGGCATTAAGGGGGGCTGGTCTACCGAGAAGCTCGCCGATGTTCTCGAAGAGCTTACAGGGTTCAGACTGATAATCGAGATGAGCGGCGTAAGGCTCGACCTTCCGTCATGCCGGGTTATGTACGAAGACCAGGAACTCAACGGGCTCGACGCTATTATAGTTAAGAAAATCGGCGGCACTTACTCTAAAGATATGCTCGACAGGCTTGAGGTTCTGAGGCTGCTCAACGAGTGCGGCCTTAAGATATACTCTAAGCCGTTAAGTATCATGCGCGTGATAGACAGGCTCGCCTGCACGGTTACGCTCCGGTCCGGCGGCATCCCTATGCCGCCCACAACAATCACCGAGAACGTGGGCTACGCTATGGCAGCGCTGGCCTCATACGGCACCGCAATTTTAAAGCCGCTCTACTCCACCAAGGCGCGCGGCATGATCAAGCTCGACGACTCGGCGAACGCGCACGAGACTATCAAGCTCTTCAAGCAAGAGAACAAGGTTATGTACATTCAAAAGGCGCTCGACCTTCCGGGGCGCGACCTCGGCGTGGTCTTTCTTGGCGGCAAATATCTTACCACCTACGGGCGCAAAGTAAACGGTTCCAACTGGACATCCTCTACGGCTTTCGGGGGGTCGTACGAGTTATACGAACCGGGCAAAGAGATAATCGATTTAGCGGAGAAGGCGCAATCGCTGTTCGACCTCGATTTTACCTGCATAGACGTTGTAGAGACACCGGACGGCCCCATGATCTTCGAGGTATCGGCATTCGGGGGTTTTAAAGGAATTTACGAGACAAGCGGCATAGACGCGGCGAAATTGTATGTAAAATACGTTATAAACAACCTGAAAGATTGAAAAGAATTTACGGAACAAGCGGCATAAACGCGGCAAATAGGTAGATATAAAATATTCTAAAAAATCTGAAAGATTGAAAAAAATTCACGAAACAAGAGACCTACGCGCAACAAGGTAAATATAAATGTTCTAAAAAATCTGAAGGGTTGAGATTGCATGAAGATTGAAGCGCTTGTAACTGAAATACGCAGGCAATGGCCCGCATGTTACACACTCTACCTGAATTTTTCAGAGCATATCTTCAGGGTAAAGACAAACAGCACCGCTCTTTGCGAGGAGCTTAAGTTATACTTCTCGGACTTTGTCGTAAACGAATCTCCGCATCTGTTGACGATTACGGCACACGATGCTCCCGTGCCTTCTCTTCCGGTGGAGTTCATCAAAAAGGAGCCCGACCCCGGAAAGAAGCGTGTAAAAGAAGAGTACGCCGATATAGAGGGCGGGCGTATAGTACGGAAACGCCTCACGGGAATGCACTTTATCTTCAGCCGAGACGACGACAAACATGTTGCTATCGGGCCTTGCCTTAAAAACCCCAATCAGGTTATAAACTTTATCAACAACCGGTTCATCGCCCTTAAACTTAACGAGGGAGGGCTGCTCGGACATGCCGCAGGCGTTGAGTTTGAGGGCCGTGGTCTCGCGCTTGCCGGTTTTTCAGGAGCCGGCAAATCAACCCTTGCGCTGCACCTGATGAGCCGGGGAGTAACGTTCATAAGCAACGACCGGCTGATTGTTAAAGAGAATTCATCCGGCGGACTGAGCATGTTCGGTGTGGCAAAGCTTCCACGGGTCAACCCGGGCACGGTGCTTAACAACCCGAACCTGAACTCTGTAATTACCGCAAAGCAGAGGGAGGGCTTTAAGGCCCTTGAGCCGAACGACCTATGGACATTGGAACAGAAGTACGACGTTATAATTGACGAATGCTTCGGGCGCGGCCTTTTTAAAATCGAGTCCAGCATGGACAGCCTCGTTATACTTAACTGGAAGCGTAACGGAGAAAAGACAGACGCTAAAGAGATAGACCCTGAGAAACGCGCAGACCTTCTGCCCGCCTTTATGAAGTCCGAAGGGCTCTTTTTTCTTACCGGAACAGAACAAAGAGATACTTCGGTGCCCTCTTATGCGCGACTCCTTGGCAAGTGCAGGGTAGTTGAGATAACCGGCAATGTCGATTTTAATAAAGCAACGGAAATATGCATGGCTATGTTAAATGGACAGATGCCTGAAATGGAAGAATAAAGACCTGCGATCAGACAGGCTTAGCACAGTCGGGCCGACTGAGAAGAGAGGTTGTTTTATCGGGTGACGTAAGTTATTGAGTTACACGAGAAAAAATAGTGGACTGTCGGTAGGTGCGAACAACGAAATCGTAATGCTCGCTTTATGTATGGGTTTCTCGTTCTTTACTTCAAAATCAGTATAGTAGAGGCATTCAGATAATTCTATCCATTCCAGCATTCTCTACTCTGTACGACACAGTTTAATACAATTTCAGTATAATATGAATGACATCCGATACCACTCTTTTTTTCCGATCTCAGGATTTACTACAACCTGGTCTTGCCCCGGTTTAGCGGACGCCCTGAAATATTAATGATAAGAATTCATCATAGAAGGTCTCTCTATCTCTTAACAAGAGGTATTCTAATGCTGCTCAGCGGGCTCTTAGGTTCAGGTGAAGAGCAGCTTTCTTATAGCCTCAATGCTCTGCTTGGCAGGGGCCGGGGGTTTGGGGGTTCTTATGGATAGGAATGCCGGGTCTATCTCGCCGATAAAGCGCGAAGTGACCCGCCTGCATACTTCTTTGCCGGTACTTCGTGCTTTCACCGAGCTCATAAACAGTAGCCTCTTGGCACGCGTCATGCCTACGTAACAGAGGCGGCGTTCCTCTTCCACACCCTCTTCGTCGTCGATGGAGCGTTCATGAGGAAAGAGCCCCTCCTCCATGCCCACCATGAAAACCACCGGAAATTCAAGCCCCTTTGCCGCGTGTATAGTCATAAGTGTTACTTGGTCTGTATTCTCTTTGTAGTCGTCTGCGTCACTCATCAGGGCGACGAGGCTTAGGTAGTCGGCAATGCCGGCCTTCGGGTATCTTGTCTCGTACTTTTTTATCGATTCAACAAGCCCGTCAAGGTTCTTGGCCCTTGTCATTGCGTCCTCTGTCTTTTTGCTCGACCAGAAGTCCATGTAACCGGTAAGGTCGAAGACCCTCTCTGCGATATCCGCAGGCCGTCGTTCTGTAGCCTCGCGGCGCAAGTTCTCGAATGTTCCGATAAAATCCCTAAGGCCGGAGTTACCGAAGTTAGTGTTCGAGGCGGCCTCTTTGAACGCCTCGTAGAGCGACAGGCCCTTGTTCTTGCTGAGCGAGTGAACCTTATTGAGCGTGGCCCTGCCAATGCCGCGCGGCGGCACATTTACTATGCGCAGGAAGTTTAAGGAGTCGTCGGGGTTTACCAGCGCCTTCAGGTACGCCAACGCGTCCTTTATCTCCCTTCTATCGTAGAACTTAAACCCGCCCACCACAGCGTAAGCAATGCTCTCTTCAAAAAACATCTCTTCAATCGGCCTGCTCTGTGTATTGGTTCTGTATAGTATTACGAAGTCTTTAAGTTTCAGTCCCGGTGCCTCTACCAGGCACTTTTTAATCCAACTCACTATAAATGCCGCCTCGCGCTCCTCGTTCATGCACTGCTCGTACAAAGGCGCCTTTCCGTCCGGGTTCCGTGTCCACAGGGTTTTGTCAAGCCGCTGCTCGTTGTTCGATATAACGGAGTTGGCTGCGCTTAAGATTTTTTTCATAGAGCGGTAATTCTCTTCGAGCTTTATGAACGTAGCGTCCGGGTAATCTTCCTGAAAACCGAGTATGTTCTTTACATCCGCCCCTCTCCAGCCATATATCGACTGGTCCGGGTCTCCTACCACACAGAGGTTTCTGTGCTTTGAGGCGAGCATTCGCGTTAATCGGTACTGAGAAGAGTTGGTGTCCTGATACTCATCTACAAGTATGTGCCTGAACCTGCCGGAGTACCTCTCAAGCGCTGCGGGATTATTAGAAAAAAGTTGGATTGGCGCGCATATCAGGCTGCCAAAATCAACGGCGCCAGCCTCCTCAAGCTTTTTTTCGTAAGCACGGAATACGGCATGAACCTCACCGGAGAGGATACTGTTAGATTTTCTCGCGTACTCCGAAGGGGTTTGGTTCTCATTCCTGGCCATGTTTATCTCGAACTGAACCGCCTTGTATGGCGCCTTCTTCTCGCTTATTCCAAGCTCGGACATAACGAGTCTTATAAGCAGTGCCTGCTCCTCTTCATCATATATCGTAAGCCCCTTTTTGTGCCCGGCCAGTGCGTTCTCTTCCCGAAGGATGTTCAGCCCGATGGTGTGAAATGTACCTGTCCATAGCTCTTCGGCACGTGAGCCGATGAGCCTGTCGAGCCGCTCTTTTATCGCGGCGGCAGCCTTGTTAGTGAAGGTTACGGCGAGTATTTCCGATGGAGGCACCCCTTCATTTACAACGAGATTGGCTATGCGCGAGGTCAAGACGCGAGTTTTACCGCTACCCGCGCCTGCGAGTACGAGAAGAGGGCCTTGCGTATGAATTGCCGCCTTGAGCTGAAGCTTGTTTAAGGATTTTAAAAAAGGCATGGAATACCGGGCTGTCCTGTTATTAATGATCGTCCTGAACGGGAAGGAGCGGGGATTATACACAGCACATAGATTACCAGACAATACGGCTGCTGTCACCAACCAAAAGTTCCAAGAGCAGTGTAAAACTCCGGGTCTCACTTACCTGCTTAACGGTTCATCCCCACGTGTGTGGGGAACATGATAATACACTCAAAATCAACATCTATTGGCACGGTTCATCCCCACGTGTGTGGGGAACATCGTTTACCTTCGGAGATCGTCTATATATGCACCGGTTCATCCCCACGTGTGTGGGGAACATCTAACTATGTATTGGATGTACGAGTTAGTTGCCGGTTCATCCCCACGTGTGTGGGGAACATATCGGGGAAATGAATATAACCGTGGTTGACATCGGTTCATCCCCACGTGTGTGGGGAACATGAAAAGAACTTCTTATCTTTCGTATGGGTAGCCGGTTCATCCCCACGTG
>JAJRYL010000057.1 GCA_024275855.1 Deltaproteobacteria bacterium | reverse complement strand
GCGCAGTGGGACACGCTTGTAGAACAGAGCGTCCCGACCCCCGCAAAGAAGGGTTTCGACTACTCTTCCGGCGAGACCCCGACCCCTATCTCTAAGTTATCGACCGTTGAGGGCGTAAGGTTTAGCACTGGAATCGGCGAACTCGACAGGGTGCTTGGGGGCGGTATAGTAATAGGCTCTGCCGTCCTTGTCGGCGGAGACCCCGGAATAGGTAAATCGACGCTCCTGTTGCAGGCTATGGGCGCTTTGGCCGACCGTTCCAAGCGTGTTCTTTATGTCTCCGGCGAGGAGAGTCCGCAGCAGTTGCGGCTTCGCGGCGCGCGCCTCAATGTTCTAAACGATAACCTTATCGTCTTTTCCGAGACCTCTTTAGAGAAGGTCTTTAAGGCCGCCGAGAGCGTGGAGCCGGACGTTATGGTAATAGATTCCATACAGACCGTCCATTCAAGCGAGCTTGACTCTTCACCCGGCAGCATGTCGCAGGTGCGCGAGGTTTCGGCAAAGCTGATTTCGTTTACAAAGAAGATGAACATACCGCTCTTTATAGTGGGGCACGTTACCAAGGACGGCTCTATTGCCGGGCCCAAGACGCTTGAGCACATGGTAGACACCGTCTTGTACTTCGAGGGCGAGAGCGGCCACGCCTTTAGAATATTGAGGGCGGTAAAGAACCGTTTCGGCTCTATAATGGAGATAGGAATCTTCGAGATGCGCGAAGAGGGCCTTAAAGAAGTTTTGAACCCGTCGGAGTTCTTTTTGGCGGAGCGCCCGGAGGGCGCTTCCGGTTCGGCGGTAGTCGCGAGCCTCGAAGGTACGCGCACTATCTTAGTCGAGGTTCAGTCGCTCGTCTGCAAGAGCGCGTACGGCATAGCGCGAAGAACGGTGGTCGGGCTCGACCTCAACAAGGTTATGCTCTTAGCCGCCGTGTTAGAGAAGAAGGCGGGCATAGTGCTTACCGACCACGATATATTCGTTAAGGTGGCGGGCGGAATAAGGCTCGACGAACCCGCCGTAGACCTTGGCGTAATAGGCGCTATAACCTCTAACTTCTACGACCGTGTTATAGAAGAGCGCACAATACTCTTTGGCGAGGTCGGGCTTGCCGGAGAGGTGAGGGCGGTAAGCAGAATAGAGCAGAGGGTCGGTGAGGCCGAAAAGCTCGGTTTTAA
This sequence comes from Deltaproteobacteria bacterium, assembly GCA_024275855.1. Taxonomy (GTDB): domain Bacteria; phylum Desulfobacterota; class GWC2-55-46; order GWC2-55-46; family JADFVP01; genus JADFVP01. The sequence goes on along the minus strand of JAJRYL010000057.1, from coordinate 13,071 downwards.
GCGGGTTATACTGCCGGCGGATAATGTCAAGGCCTTTAAGGGAAGAGCGGGCAAGGGGCTTAAGGTAGAGCTTGTCGGTGTTAAAACAGTTGGCGAGGTTATAGAAAAGTTGTTTTAGATTGTCGCTAAAGAGGAGGGGCCGGTCTTTACCTTTCTGTTTTAGCGCTTGCCGGCAGCCGGGGCTGTTTTATATTGAGACTGCTTAATAATATTTTTCAGGTATACGAAAGAGGTGTATGAAAGAGTACAGGTGCGGCAGGTCTGTTCGGGCGTTGAGAGCGCAACCGTTAAAAAGAGTCGGGCAGGGGATGAGTTTAGGTTCCGTTAAAAGCGCCGCCCCCTTTTCTTCCGGTTACTTTATGTCCGTGCTGCTTTGCGCCCTGTTATTAACGGTAACCTACCCTCTTTTCTGTCCCGGTTTTGCTCTGGCCGCCCCTTCCTCCAACGCGGCTTTTTTAAGAGCGAGCGGTGTGACAGAGGTCAACTTTACTGATACCGGGCAGTACCGTTACGCCACTTTTCTGCTTGAGAGCGGTGATTACAGAGGCGCCGCTCTGGAGTTCGCCCACCTTATAGAGCATTTTCCGTTAAGCCCGCTTGTAGGCTCCGCGCAGCTCGGTATGGCGCGCTCGCACTTCTATTCGGGCCGTTACGGCGAGGCGCAGACGGGAGCCACGCTTTTTCTTAAAAATTTTCCGGACAGTCCAGAAAAAATGTCCGCTGTCGAGCTTTTAAATAGCGTGGAGCTTTTTCTGTACAGTCCAAATGTTAAACATACTGTGCGCGCTGCCGGGCAGGACAGAAACTTTTCGGAAATAGAGCGGTTGAAGCGGCAAAAGTATAAGCCGGACAGTAAGAAAGAAAGTACGGTTTTAAAGCGTCGCTCAGAGACCCCTGTTACCCCGGTAATCGCTATTTCCACAGCGTCAACGATGAAAGTCGTTCAGATACCTCTCTTTTTTGAGAGTGACTACGGAAAGATAGCGAAAGAGATGGAGAGGTTAAAGGCCTCCGGACTCGACACCGTTATAGTAAGGGTATTTCATAACAGAGGAGACAGGTATTATGCCGTTACCGACCCGCAAGGCGGGGCGCGGCCCGAAACAGGTGTATACTTCGAGACCGACCATGCGCCTGTGATAGATGACGTGCTCGGCCCTCTGGTAAAGCTTGCCCACGGTAGCGGGTTAAGAATATACGCCTGGATGACGACCCGTTACGCCGATTACGGCCTTGAAGGGCGGGACGACCTTGCGTGCAGGGCGTATGACTTAAACCGGCGAAAGACGGTCAGGTGCAAGGGGCTCGATCTTTTTAACGACGAGGCCGTAAAGCACCTTGAGGCCCTGTACTCCGATATGGCCGGGTACGCCATTGACGGGGTTCTTTTTCAGGACGACCTTGTGCTGCGCCAGACCGAGGGTTTCGGAAAGCGTGCCGATACCCTTTTTGAGGCCGAGTTCGGAGAGCCTCCGGCGCCGGAGGCTCTTTATGTCAGCAAAGGTATCGGAGGCGGCGTGGACTACACGCCGCTCTTCTGGAGCTGGGCGCAGTGGAAGAATACCCGTCTGCTCGACGTGGCGGACAGGTTGAAGAGCGTAGTGAGGGAGAAGAGGCCGGAGGCGCGCTTTGTTATAAACCTGATGTACGAAAGCGTAACCAACCCGGAGTACGCGCTTGCGTGGTTATCTCAGGACCTTGTAGAGGCCGTAGACAGAGGTTTCGATTATTACTCTATAATGGCCTACCACAGGCAGATGGAGAGCGAATTGAACAAGCGCCCCATAGCTGTAAGGGGGCTTATATCGAAGATGGTGAAAGACGCCGTAAGAACGGTCGGAGACCCGTCGAAGGTGCTGGTAAAGCTACAGATAGTAGACTGGGAGAGCGGCGACAAGATAGGTACGGACGAGGTTCTCGATGTCTTGAAAGAGGCATCGATGTCGAGCGGCGTCAGCCTTGCCGTTGTTCCGTACAGGGGCGACTTTCCGTACTCGGAACTGTTGACCTTTAAAGGCGTAGCCGGGCTCGATTAACGGTATACTTTCAACAAGCGGGAATAAAAGATGGCCTTTTCAATAAGGACAAGATTAACATTCTGGTATACGGCGCTCTTAACGGTCAGCCTTATCCTGTTTGCGGCAACCTTTTCGTATACGCTCTCGAAACTTTTTATGAACCGCATAGACTCGCAGATAAATTCCGTTGCCAATATGATGGTGCATACGGTTATGAATCCGCGCGGCGAGATACTTCTGCCCAGAGACTTCGAGATTATACTTGAGCGTTTCTTCGGTGTAAGAACCGCCGGAACCTTTATTCAGGTTATAGACCAGCACGGCAAGATAATCGGCAGGTCGTTTAATCTCCAGGGCGCGAGCCTTCCTATCAGCGAAAAGACCTACACCAACGCCGTGAAAAAAATTACCACATTCGAGGTGGTTCCAAGTTTTGGCAGTTATCCGGTAAGAATGGTGACAAAGCCTATAATCTTTAAAAAGTCCGAAGGGCTTGTCGCTATTGTCCAGGTAGGCACGTCGTTGGAGTTTATGCAGGATATATTCGGCTCGCTCGTATATATCTTCTCAATCGGTATTGGCGTGGCAGTGCTTGTAGCCGCGGCGGTCGGTACGTTTCTGGCCCGAAAAGCGCTTCGTCCGGTCAGCGAGATAACCCTGGCCGCGAGAAGGATAGAGGCCAAGAGCCTTAACGAGCGTATAGATGTAGAGATGCCCGATGATGAAATAGGAATGCTGGCTATTACTATCAATGAGATGATAGAGAGGCTGGAGAAAGCGTTCAGCAGGATAAAGCAGTTTACGGCGGACGCTTCGCACGAACTTAAGACCCCTTTGACAATAATGAAGGGCGAGGTGGAGATGGCGCTTCGCTCGAAAGACGACTCGGAGTACCTGTTGGAGACCCTGGAGTCGAGCCTTGAAGAGATAGATAGAATGAGTGATATAGTAAAGAATCTGCTCGACCTTACGAAGATAGAGGCCGAGCGGGAGGTTACGCCAATGCTACCCGTGCGTGTAGATAAGATTTTAACGGAGCGGTTCGACGCCATAAAGCGCGTAGCCGAGAGTAAGGGGGTTGAGCTTGTTATGGAGCGTAATGAAGAACTTATGGTCTTTGGAGAGCCTGTGCGTTTAGGGCAGTTATTCTCCAACCTTATAGATAACGCGGTTAAGTATACTCCTGCGGGCGGGCGTGTTACTGTCTCTAACGTTAAAGAGGGCGGACTTTCGGTTATACGGGTAAGCGATACCGGGGTCGGCATAGATAAAGAGGATATCCCGTTTCTCTTCGACCGTTTCTTCCGTGTTGACAAGGCCCGAACCGGGGGCATAGGAGGGGCCGGGTTGGGTTTAAGTATCTGTCAGGAGATTGCGGAGTCTTTAAAAGGCGCAATTACGGTAGAGAGCAGGCCGGACGTAGGCTCTACCTTTAAAATAAGCCTGCCGCTTTGCGATCCTCAAGCGTAGTAGTATTGTGCTGCTTATTTAGCTGGTGCGCCATACGCGCGCTTACCTGTTATGCTGTTTAAAATATAATCGGAGGTTGTAGAAATGAGAGTTGGTATACTGACGGGCGGGGGAGATTGTCCGGGGTTGAACGCGGTTATAAGGGCGGTTGTTAAACGCGGGCTTCAGTTCGATTTTGAGTTTGTCGGCATACGCGACGGTTGGGGAGGGCTTGTCGAGAAGTCAACTATGGAGCTTTCGCACGAGGCGGTATCGGGGATTCTGCCCGTAGGCGGCACTATACTCGGCACGTCAAGAACCAATCCGTACAAGACACCCGGAGACGTCGATAAGGTCAAGGCCAATATAAAGGAGCTTGGAATCGATTCTCTGATCTGTATAGGCGGCGACGATACATTAGGTGTTGCGGTAAAGTTGTATGACGAGGGTATAAATACGGTCGGCGTTCCAAAGACCATAGATAACGACCTGTCCGCCACGGACTTTACTTTTGGTTTCGATACCGCAGTAAGCATCGTTACATGGGCGCTCGACAGGCTGCATACAACGACAGAGGCCCATCACAGGGTTATGGTCGTTGAGGTTATGGGCAGGCACGCCGGCTGGATAGCTGTTTACGGAGGGCTTGCGGGCGGGGCAGACGTTATCTTGATTCCTGAAAAACCGGTGTACCCGGCTGAGGTCTGCGCTTATATCGAAAATAGAAAGGCCAAGGGCAAGCACTTCAGCCTTGTTGTCGCGGCTGAAGGCGCGCACCTTAAAGAGGGCGCGGGTATAATGACAAAGGATAATACGACCGACGCCTTCGGTCACGCCAAGCTTGGCGGAATAGGCGAGTACCTTGCCGGAGAGATAGAGCGGCGCACGGGGCTTGAGTCGCGCCACGTTGTGCTCGGCCACCTTCAGCGCGGCGGTACGCCGACCTCCTTCGACCGCATACTCGCAAGCCGTTTCGGTGTGCGTGTAGTAGAGCTTGTGCACGAAGGCAAGTTCGGCCAGATGGTCGCGCTTCAGGGTAACGCCATAGTAGATGTCTCTTTAAGGGAGGCGACCGTAAAGACCAAAACGGTCGATATGGAGATGTACAAGACTGCGAGTGTCTTCTTCGGTTAAAAACAGTACAGCCTGTACGGTGACCCGGTTAAGTTATGCAACGAGGTATTTTCCTATACCTAAGAGAAGTTTGAGCGGTGGTGCATGGCCGTCGGGTTGCCTGGCCCGATATAAAAAATGAGCTTGCCGGTTTACGTTTAACCTGGTTGAATGGACCGGTATAAAGAAAAGGGCTTAAGGGGGCCTGGCATGGCGGAGAGTAGCGGTTTTATACTTGTTTTCAGCACCTCACCAAGCGCGAGCGAGGCCGGGCGCGTGGGCCGAACGGTTGTTGAAGAGCGGCTGGCCGCATGTTGCAATATGGTAGAAGGTGTCAGGTCTATCTATTGGTGGAAAGGCGAGGTTTGCGAAGAGGGCGAGGTGTTATCTGTCTTCAAGACCCGTAAGGAACTTTTTGAGCCTTTAAAAAAGAGGATAAAGGCGCTTCATAGTTATGAAGTGCCGGAGATCATAATGCTTGAGATTTCAGAAGGGTTGCCGGAGTATCTCGACTGGATAGACGCCGAGACAAGAAACAAGGGGTAGGTTAGCAGCGGTTTTGTAAAAGTACGGCTTTCAGGTGTTATCTTTTAAAAATAAATTGACAACAGAATGGTAGCTGTGCTATTAATATTTGTTGCATGTCGTTGTTGAAAAAAAATGTTTTGAGCCGCTAGCTCAGTTGGTAGAGCACCTGCCTTTTAAGCAAGTGGTCCGGGGTTCGATCCCCCGGCGGCTCACCATTACATAAAAGACGATTTATATTTTCAGCGAACATAGCCGTGATTTTCCGGCACTATATATAGTAGATGATTCTGGGGCTCCTTTAGAGATAAACGAGCGGAGCATGACTTAGTCCCCATCGTCTAGTGGCCAAGGACACCGCCCTTTCACGGCGGCGACGGGGGTTCGACTCCCCCTGGGGACGCCACTAATATCAACGGGTTAGCTTAATTGCTGACCCGTTTTTATTTGCAAACGTAGCCAAAACGTAGCTGGATTCCTTCTCTCTGTCCTGTTCCATCTTATCCAACACGTTAACAGCACTTCTCAGGTTCTCAGGAGCGAGGTGACAGTATCTTAAAGTCATCCTTAAGTCACTGTGCCCTAAGAGTTCCTTCACCACATGTATGTCAACCCCGGCCTGTACCAAGTTAGAGGCAAAATCATGCCTGAGGTCATGGAACCGTAGGTTCTCAATCTCAGCCGTTCTGCAAGCCCTCCTGAAGGCCGTTGTTGCCCTGCCAGGGGTATGAGGTGCACCGTTATCATCGCAGAAGACGAATGACGAGTGTAGATACCTAACCTTGCGTAGTTCAGCCAGGGTCTTTGTAGCCAACTGAGTCAACGGTATCCCTATTGGCAAACCGTTCTTTGTTCTCGGAATCGTCACGATCCTTCTAACCAGGTCAACTTGAGGCCAGGTAAGCTCCATAATGTTGCCCCGTCTAAGCCCCGTATGGCGTGCTATGGTGATGATCGGCCTTAACCATGATGGTGAGGCTACCATGAGCCGTTCCAACTCGCCAGGGGCAAGGTAGCGTACTCTTTTGCTATCTACCTTACCCAGGGTTCTAAGAACTTTCGGTACAGGGTTCTGATTCTCTCTGCACAGTTCCCATTCCTCGATTGCGATGTTGAAGATGCGCCTAAGTAGGCCAAGCTCCCTAAGGATGGTTTCCTTGCTGTAACGCTTCTCAAGCCTTCGTGCCTTGTAACGGCTTACTACGGATGGTGTGACGTCCTTGATGAAGGCATTTACGAAGAAGGCCCGCAGGTTCTTAACCATCTGCCCGTTACGTTCGTCCGTAGTTGGCGAGAGGTTTGGCGATATCTCTTTCAGATACCGATCAAAAATCTCTTCCATCGTTACGTTAGGAATATTGACCTTGCCGAACCACTTACCCTCTGTTATCTCGGTAAGCTTTTTGGCATAGATCATTTCAGCCAGTTTCTTGTTTCTGGTCTTTGAGCTTTCGGTAATCCTACGTCCGTCAACTCTAAAACTCATCCAGTAGAACTGGCTGTCTTTTCTCTTGTAGAGACCCATATATATTTATCCTCCTTTCAGTGGGCCTTCTACCTGCGAGAGTTATTATACTCTTCCGTAGGCTGTTTGCAAATCTCTAACCATCTGGTAAGGTCTTGTTTGTGGAATCTAAGAGACCCGTTGAGCCTGTAACAAGGAATCTTCCTTTGCTCAGCCCATGCGTAGACCGTTGAGATTTTTATTTTTAGCAACTCCGCTACTTCTTTAACCGTAAGTATCTCCATTTCTACTTTCTCCTGTCTGTTTTTCCTTGTTGTTGTTAACAAAGCCTATATATAGGGGGTTGTTAACAACAACAAAGAAGAGAGTTAAACGTCTATATCAGCTTTTTTATCAGTTCTTAAATATGTTGCAGCCCGTGTGCCTCTGCCTGCCTCGATTTGCTTAAAGTAACCGCGCTCTGTCCAACTGGTGAGGTGATTCTTTGCGGTTCCCTCTTTGAACTCATACTCACAAGCCTCTAGTGTGGTTGCTACTATCTCTCTTACTGTGTATTCAGCCTCAGGCTCGAATCTCGACAGAGCATTAGAGAGTAAAGTCTTCTTTCTTTCATAACGTTCATCTGCGGCATCTTGTTTATCTATGAAGGTCATCTCCTTACCATCATCCGTGTTTGTTACGTCTATGATCCACTTTTGACCTTGAGTAAGTCCTGGGCAGTCGAGGCGTAGTTTCTCAAGTGACAGTACCCGTTTGTTCCTGGCATTATCGACGACGTACATCAAGTCCATTTTGCCAGCAATGGCTGAAGAGCCTCGGAAAGCGTATACGCCTGAAAATGCCATTGCTTTTGCGGAGTGCCAGCTAAGGAGTATGCAGAAGTTGTACTTATTTGTAAGTTGATACAGCCTGCCTAAGGGTTCCTTTAACGCTGAGGCGTCATTCTCTTCCCCGAAGGCATCCGGCCCTGGGTCTATAAATACTATCTTGGGTTTAAAGGTCTGTACGATACGTTCAAGCTTATCTATCCCTTTTGTATGGCTGAGGTTCAACCATCGTTTTTGTTCCCAAAGGATGTTATTAAGCACTTCTGTATCTTTGCAGTAAGCGTTCTGCCTGGCTTGAAGGTCGAGCTGCCCACCTTCATTCAGGTAGTAGAGTACTTTTCCTTTTCCGGCGGCTTCAATTGCCTGGTTGATTAGGAACTCGGTCTTACCAGCCCCAGGCACACCGACAGCCAGTATCAATGCTCTTGATGGAAAGAAGTCTGTTAACATCGGGCTAGGGTCTAACTTCTTCTTCATTAGCTCGGCCCCTGTTACGAAACCTCTTTCAACTAGAGCGTTTGAGAGCAGTTTTTCCATAACGTTATCGTTACGGTCTTTGTCTTTTAGATAGTCATCAATACCTAGCTTCTGATCCGTAACGTAGGGGATACGTATTCGTAGAACCTCTGACGCCCCCCGATCCAGACAGAATTCAACAATACTCTCTTCTGCTTGTTGAACGCTAACGTTCGTTACTACATCGCTGTCAAATATTATGGCGACTTTCTTGCCGTAAAGATCGTATGTTTCTAAATCAGGTATTATTCCCGAAGGGGATGATTTGTCACGCCAGTTCCAGACACCTCCAAAACCCATAACGTTACAGCCAGCTTGTACCAGTGCCAGGGTTTTCTTCTCGCCTTCGGTAACGAACGTTATGTTCGGGAATTTTGAGGTGTTCGGTTGTACGGAGTAGATATAGTTACGTTGCTTCCGTGGTTGCTTGTAACGAATGTAGTTTATCTTCTCACCATTCTTAATTTCTTCAGGTACATCTAACCGAACCCTAAATGTATTGCCATGCCCCGGATAAGGAAAAATGAGAAGGTCATCTCGGTAAGACTTCAGGTTTAGACGATTTAGGATTTCATCTCTCAAACCAGCTTCGGTAACAAAGCGGCCTTTTAAGGAGAAGAGCCTGGCCTCTTGTATGATCTCTAAACCTAAGCCGCTTTCCTCTTGTAACTGCTCTAAATGTCCTGGTGTCAAGTCTTCACAAGGGTCGTAAGAGTATGTCCAGATATCTTCTATATTCATTTGATCTTTACAAATAGTTGGTTGCATGGCTGTTATTTTCTCTTTTATGTCATGATTTATATAATTTGCTTAATTCTCCATTGGTTCGTATAATAGTTGAAAAATTATTTATACATAAGTCCCCAAAAGTAAGGAATTTTGAGGGTACTTTTAGGGACGGTAGGAGATTAAGCAATATGTCTTGGTGGAAGTCATACCTGAGTGACGTGCCTTTAGACGAGGTGCAAGACCTATTTACCGGTACGGGAATAGAAGGGGTGGAACTGGACAGTTTGATGGAGTGGGTCTTTGATCGGATAGGTCTCTGTAGGTTGGCCTTTGCGTCCATAATCGATACCGATGGAGTATCAAGTACTCCGAGTGTGCCGCTAGCGGTTATAAGCCAGACACGGATAGGGCTTGCTACAGGACGGCCTAAGACGGCAATATGGGCCTTCTGGGCAGGGTACATTATTAGAGAGAGTTTAAGAAAAGATGGTTTGCAGATTACTCATGAGTTTTTATCAAAGTTGATAGGGTTGCTTCTTGCCCGTAGTGTTCCTTCAGTAAAAGTAAGAACACAAATTGGAAAGCTTAGGAATATAGCAAAAGAATACGCTACTAAGGCTGCTTATACTTTTTTGAAAAACCCGCTTAAGCAGGAGTTATCAGAAAAAGAATTTAAGGAGCGGTTAATAACTGTGATTAATGAAGGACTTGATGCTGAAACTATTAATCCTCCGATGGTCAAGAACGGAAAGCTGGATAAGAAGTGGGTTAAGAGAGTTGTTGAGAAGAGAAGGTCGATTCTTCATAGAGTTGAAAAACATGGCCCCCTTGTTGACCATGCGCCGCATGTATATTTAGAGTCAGCAACCAAGATAGGCACATTGCACATGAACGTGGCTTCGCTCAACAAGTATACAAAACCTAAAACAGGCTCTATTCATTTTGGTAAGAGTTTGGCTGTGGCTGAACCACTACCTAGAGTGGAAGTCCCCTCATTAGCAAATAAGTTTGGCATGAGCTTAGATAAAAATGATGAAGGTAATAACGTATCGTCACTCACTATTCCACGTGAGGCGTTAGAAGTTAAAGAGCCGGGTCAGGCACTGTTGTTATCCGTTCCTGTGTGGCTACCTGAGTGGCGAGCAGTTACTATTAGTCAATAGATCAAAATAATATGCAGAAGTGGCTAGTGTCGTTAAGGAGGGAGTTATGGAAGTTATGGAATTTGATGCACTGGAGTTGTCTACAGGCAAAGAGAAAACCTCTGTTGAAAGTATAATCAATTACTCCAGAGATATTATGAGTAATCTTGTAGACCCTCACTATACTGATCATAGTATAGCGCATTCTTTCAGGGTTTTAAGAATTATTGATAGGATTCTGGTACAAACTGAAAAGCAAGAATTGCTTACCCAATTAGAGATATATATTCTACAATCAGCTGCCTTTCTTCATGATATAGGGATGCAAGAAGAAAAGATGACTCCAGATGAAGTAGAAAGGAGGCAAAGCCATGAGTTGCTCTCTGTTGAAAGAATTAAGAGTGAATATAAAGAAATAGGAATTCTGGAAGGTTTTGTTGAACCTATCTGTAAGGTTGTATCAAGCCATAGGAAAATCACTAACGATCAAGAACAGACAATCACTATAAGGACATGTGAAACGGTAAGGATAGATATGTTAAATGCCTTGCTATTCCTTGGTGATGAGTTGGATATTTCTTACGAAAGGGTAGACATAAAGAAAAAAGAGAGGCTCAATCTTAGGGCCGAAAGTTTAATTCACTTCTATAAGCATTATTACACGAGGGGGATAGATATTGCTGATGATAGAAGTATTAAGATTGACTTCAGGTGTCCTGTTGAAAGAGTCCAGCAGTACAAAATTATTTTAGAGCGGTACGTTGTACGCAAAATAAATCAGGCCCTAGAAGACGCTAAGCTTATCTTAACCAGATACCGGATTGATATTTTTCTTAATTATGCGTCAGGAATAAAGTATGAAGAAGAATCAACATTGGAGATTATTCCTGTAAAACTGTATGAGCAAATTATTTTAAAGTTGTTTCTGCCAAAGTGTGTCCAATCAGTGAGGTCGCATAGTTTTAGGGAGATGAAAGGTTGTCATGACCCAGATTTGTTTTATGGTGGAAGCACACGCTGGGAGGATATAGTAAATGACTTGGATTTTGAACGTAAGGAGTATAGCTTCATACGAAAGAAAGTAGGGGAGCTATATGACAGTAGTTGTTCCAGTCAAGCTTTAAAATATTTTCTGATAACTGGAGAGGCGGGGGCAGGTAAATCTACTGTTATTATGCGATTAACCTATGACTTAGCCAAAGATGATAAGTATAAGTATTTAAATCTGCTTTGGTATGATGGTGCTGATATTTTTGACCTTAAGAAAATTAGCAATCTCTATAGTGCTAATAATCAGCCAATCATAATTTTTATAGATACTAACAGCATAAAAACTTTTGTAGATGATTTGCGGCACTATAAGGATGATATTGCAGATATAAAAGCACCAATTTTATTGGTAATAGCTGCCAGAAGAAGTGAGTGGGACAATTCTAAGGCTGAAAAAGTTCTTTCTTGTGTGGAAAAGAGCGATGCTAAGCTAGAAAAACTAGATGATAATGAGATTAATGAACTTTTAGGCAGACTGAAAGCTCATAATAACTTGGGGGTTCTTGATGGGTTATCTCATGAAGAACAATTTGTAAGGCTTAAAGATAGGTGTGAAAGACAATTATTGGTTGCTATGTTGGAGGCAACACGAGGAAAGCGATTTGAAGATATTATTCTTGATGAACACCATAGATTGAGGGAGCTGTACCCTGAGGCTGCTAGAGCTTATGAGCTAGTGGCTTTATTTTATGTGTATAATGTGAGCACACCAAAATCTATGCTCATTAGGTTGTTGGTTTGTGATGATGATGATGATTTTATTGCTAAAGTAGTGAAACATACTAGGCTGATCATAGTAAAAGATTATATGAAAGTACGTTTTGGAGATTACTATAAAGCCAGACATGCCACTATAGCAGAAGTACTTCTTGCTCAATTAGATGATTACGATTCTGAAAAGAAACGCTTACGCAAGGTGGGGGCAATTGTAAATTCTTTAGATGCATCTCTCAAGCATGAACGGTACTACTTGATTGATTTCTTAAAAAATTATATCGAAGATGTTGTCAAATATAAACCGAAGGAGCAATTTGAAGATAGGCTGTTTGATTTGCGTGACCTCTTAAAAAGAAAGGCACATAAGTTAAAAGATATAGTTGGACGCGCACATTCAGATGGTTCCATAGCGGAATTAATTTTACTATCAAGATTCTTTTTCAAGCTAGGAATGATTGATTTGCATATCCATGCGCTTAAGCAAGTAGTGAACATCAAGCCACTGGATAAGATATCGAATTATTTTCTGGGTAAATCTTTATTGAGAGCCAGAAAAGGGTCACCAGAAGAGGTTGCAGATTATTATAAAAACTCTTTTTCAGGAGGTAATAGAAAGGTTAGCTTTTTACTAGAGTATCTATCTCTTTGTTTAGCTCATAAGTTGTATAAGCATATAGATACAGTCTTTGTAAGTATAAGAGATTTTGTTAGCTACTCTCCTGAGGAACATCAATTAAAACGAAGGCTTGATGCAGCATTAAATGGCTATAAGGTATTAAAAGATAGGAAAAAATTTGCTAGCGAGATCTCTGAATTACATAAGCATATAGACGCATCAAAAGGCTTATATAACACCAGTGACCAGCTGTATTATATTGATACATTTGAAACATCTGATCCAAAAGAAGCTATAGAGCTCTGTAAGAAACAATTGCTTTTGATCAAACCCAGTAGGCCAAAAAGTATATTGTTACGTCTGGCCTATATATCAACGAAGCTTCCAGGCAAGGTTAATGATGCTAAAAAGTACTTTGACGAATTATATAATTCTTATTTAAAAGATAATTCAGATCCTGATAATTTTCAGATTGTCTTTGAGTACCTTAAGTTTGCTGTTAAGGAAAAGAGCTATGACAAAGGTATATATTTTATGCTCTTTAATCAGGCTAAGAGAATGAACAAGAATGAGATAGATCTTTATTCCACTTTCGCAAGTTATTTATCGAGTAGTGGTGAACATAAGGATTTGAGCGTATGTATAAAAGTTATTGATGAGGGTCTCAATGTAGCAAAAGCAACTGAAAAATTGCATTGGGGGTCTGCTAAACAATTAAGAATGATTAGAGATAGGCTGAAGAAAAAGATAGCTAAAACGTAACCATGTAAACCTCCCTTTTTTAGTACCAGTCTAAATTGGAGTTTTCCTGGTTTAAATGCTTAGACAGATACTCTGCCGGTGTGAGGTTGCCAAGCGATTCATGAGGCCTCTCTTCGTTGTATTCGGTTATCCAGTTTTTAGT
>JAJRYL010000405.1 GCA_024275855.1 Deltaproteobacteria bacterium | reverse complement strand
TCCGGCGTCCGTTAAAAAGGCCGTGCCTCCGGGCAGTATTCGCTCGTCCGAGGTCTGCACATGCGTATGCGTGCCGATCACAGCGCTCGCCGTCCCGTCGAGGTACCAGCCTATCGCAGCCTTTTCGCTTGTTGTTTCAGCGTGCATATCTATGAATATTATCGGAGTGCTCTCTTTTATCTTTGCAATCGCCGCGCGCGCAGCGATAAAAGGGCAGTCGATATTATGCATAAAGACCCTGCCTTGAAGGTTGAGTATGCCGACCTTAACGCCAGACGGGGTCTCTTTTATCAGCCAGCCCGGTCCGGGCGTTCCTGCCGGATAGTTGGCGGGGCGCACAATGCTGTCGGCCTTGCCCTTAAAGAGGTCTATTACCTCTTTTTTATCCCACACATGGTTGCCGGTTGTAATAACGTCTATGCCGGAGCGCAGAAGCTCATTGTATATAGAGACGGTAATGCCGAAACCCCCGGCTGAGTTCTCGCCGTTGGCTATTACAAGGTCGGGCGCGTGGCGCGACACGACCTTGGGCAGAAGCTCTTTTATAACGGTTCTGCCGGGCTTGCCGATTATATCCCCGATAAATAAAAGTTTTACGTTATCTCCCACACTTCTCCTGTTTAGTTGCCTGTATGGTTAAAACAGCCCTGCTATGCTCGACAAAGGTTGTTTGCGTTAACTCCCACATGTTTCCTGTTCGATAAAATGGCATCATTTTGCCATCTCGCTTAAGCTGTATAGTCCGGCATCTTTTAGATGGGCCGGTCAGCGCGCGTAATCTACCGCTCTTGACTCTCTTATTACGGTAACCCGAATCTGGCCAGGATAGCTCAGCTCCTGCTCAATCTTTTGCGCTATATCTTTTGAGAGCACCACAGCGCCTTCGTCGTTTATGGTATTGTTCTCTACCATTACCCTTATCTCGCGTCCGGCCTGAAGCGCGTAACACTTGTCTACGCCGCGGAAGCTGGTAGCGATATTTTCAAGATCGTCGAGCCGTTTAACATAACTTTCGAGCATTTCCCTGCGCGCTCCGGGACGCGCGGCAGAGAGCGTATCGGCGGCCTGAACCAGCACGCCGTAGATCGTGCCGGGGCTGTCGTTATGATGAGAGCCGATTGCCGAGACGATATTTGGAGCCTCGCCGTACTTCTTGGCAAGCTCCGCGCCTATTGTCGCGTGCGGCCCCTCTACCTCGTGGTCTACAGCCTTGCCTATGTCGTGCAGCAGGCCGGCTCTTCTCGCTATCTTTGTGGATATGCCGAGTTCCGAGGCCATTATGCCGCACAGGAACGCTACCTCTATAGAGTGCGAATAGACGTTTTGGGCGTAGCTTGTACGGAACTTGAGCCTTCCGATGAGCCTCTGAATTTCTTTGTGGATTCCGTGCAGTCCGGTATCGAAGATAGCCCTCTCTCCGGCCTCCATAATAGACTTGTCTACCTCAACGGATACTTTGGATACTATCTCTTCTATGCGCGCGGGATGGATTCTGCCGTCGGTTATCAGGCTTTCGAGCGAGAGCTTGGCGATTTCGCGCCTTACGGGGTTGTGCCCGGAAAGGATTACCGCCTCCGGCGTATCGTCTATAATTATGTCGATGCCGGTGGCCGCTTCTATCGCCCGTATGTTGCGTCCTTCACGTCCGATAATGCGTCCCTTCATCTCGTCGCTCGGAAGGTTTACAACCGAAACCGTGCGTTCCATTACGTACTCTCCGGCGTAGCGCTGAATAGCGAGGCTCAGTATATCTTTCGATTTTTTCTCTGCCTCGGCGCGCGTATCCTCCTCTATCCGTTTCAACAGTTTTCCGGCTTCGAGCTTTGCCTCGGCCTCCATCGTATCGAGTATCATCTTCTTCGCGTCCTCGGCGGAGAGGCAGGATATATTTTCAAGCTTGCGTAACTGGTCGGCCACGAGCGTCTCGGCCTCCTCCTCTTTCTCTTTAAGTCTCTTCTCCTGGTGGTTGAAGGAGCGTTCGCGTTTTAAGAGTTCGCTCTCGCGCCTGTCGATAGATTCGTACTTTCTGTCGAGGCTCTCCTCTTTTGATAGCACCCTTGACTCTATAGCCTGAAGCTCTTTTTTCCTCGCGCTCGACTCTTGTTCAAAGTCGGACTTACCCTGCAAGAGCAGGTCTTTGGCGTGCAGGTCGGCCTCTTTTAAAATATTACCGGCCTCTTTTTCAGCCTCTTTTATTATTCCGGCGGCGGAGTTTCTCGCTGCATCGCTACTCGCCTCAACCGTCTTTTTTCTTAATATAAAGCCGATTATAAGCCCTATTAAAATCGACGCTACTGCCACTGCGGCAATTATAATACTCGTTGAAATACCCATAGTGAAGGTTCTCCCATTAAAACTCTATATGTTGAGGCGGTCTGTACCTTGTTTCTACAGTCCGCCGGGTTTAGGTTCAGACCCTTAAGGTCTGTTCACTTAACGGCTCCCGAAATTAAAGAAGCCGTCTGTTACTTTTGCCGGAGCTTGCTGTTAAGTTTATTACTCTCTCTTCGGTAACTACTATAGAAACGGGAATGTCGTGCGCTTCTACCGGAATCCAACCGGAGACGATCTGAAATTCGTAAGCGAGCCCTACTATCGTGCCCGCTTTCAACCCCGATAACGCCCTGTCGTAGTACCCTTTGCCGAAACCTACCCTTGTGCCGGCCTCGTCAAAGGCAATGCCCGGAATAACCACAATGTCCAGCTCTGAAACAGGGGCCTGTCGCTCCGTGTTTTTCAGGCCCGGAGCCATAATACCATAGGCATCCGCAGACAGGTCGTTAATGGTGCGAACCCTGTAGAACTGAAGCGTAGAGCCTGAAACTATAGGGTAGTAAACCTCTTTGCCGGACTGAGTCGCGCGTTGCAGCACGGAATCCGTCTTTACCTCGTTTGCGTGGTGAGCGTAAAGCGCTATTTTTGTTGCTGAGGTAAAGTTATGTAACAGGCAGAGCCGCTCCTCTATGCGTTTGCTCAGCTCGTTAACGCGCGTAACGGATAGAGCCCGGCGGCTTTTAAGAAGATGCCTTCGAAGGTTGGCTTTTGTCTTCGAGTTGTCCATTATTAAAGGTTCGCTATTTTTACGCTCGGTTCAACCGCCCAAAAAAAGAGCGGTACCTGAAAAGAGGGTCAGGCGAAATTATAGTTGTGGAGATAGAGGAGAGTGTTAAAAAAAAGAGGAGACGAGGTAAAACTTCAGCTACTATCAAGAGTTCAAAAAGAGAGACTCTGTTTTTGACCGTTTATAACAACAGGCTTTGTGCTCTGTTTAAAAAAGAGGGCTTGAGTATATCTGCTCG
>JAJRYL010000056.1 GCA_024275855.1 Deltaproteobacteria bacterium | reverse complement strand
GGATCAATAGCAAAAATAAAGTTTTGCAGAGTCTGACCGCCCCTTTCCCATGAGATATATTTCGGCTCTTATCCATAATGCTTTACACCTTTTTTCACTTAAACCCAACAGGCTTTAATATCAGACAACAGGCCTGTTCAATCATAACCGTCAGCCGCAAAGGGCATAACGAACAAGGAGATACGCTCAAATTCAAAACAGCTGCAACCGCCCGACCCGCAATATCCGGGATTAAGAGCCATTGTAACAGGTAAGAATTAAATACATATTAAGGAATGATTAGTTATTTTATATATAACCCTGCCATATATCCGCTTATCTGTTGGCGGCGGCAGGGTTTCGGTTGGCTAAGTATAACTACACCGCTGTCTCTTTACGAGCCGATAAAAAACGCTCTTTCGTAACATCCTTCTCTACATCGTAGAGGATACACTTTGTCGGGCATCTCTTTATAGCATCCGGCCCGAGCGGGCCTTTAGAGTGATCGACATAAGCGAGGTTGTCAACCATAGTCACTCCGCCCTCTACCTCGCAATCTTTTGTGCAGAGCGTACAGGCTATGCAGGCGACCTTGCAGACCTTCTTCGCCTTGGGGCCTTTGTCCTTGTTCTTGCAGTAGACAAAGAGCTTCTGCTCCTCGGGAAACAGCTCTATCAGATCCCTCGGGCAGGCCTTTACACACGCCCCGCAGCCCACGCACTTATCGTAAAAGACGACCGGCAGTCCGTTGTCGTCCATTGCCATAGCGCCGAACTCGCAAGAATCTACACACTCGCCTAAACCGAGGCAACCGTAAACGCAACCCTTGCCGCCTCCTCCGATATCAGCCGCCGTGCAGCTCATCTCTCCACGGTAGGTAGCTCTCTGCAGCGCTTCGGCATGGCCGCCCTTGCACTGTATAACGGCAAGCATACGGCTCTTTGTGCCGGCCTCGACACCAAGAAACGCGGCAATGGCGGTTACCGTTTCGCCATCTCCCGCAACGCAGCCCGAAGGCAGGGCAGTACCATTTATAAGGGCCTCGGCAAAGGCGCTGCAACCCGGTACGCCGCAGCCGCCGCAGTTGGACCCGGGCAGCATGTCTGTAATTGTATCGACCCTCGGATCCGTAACGGTCTTAAGCTTGCTGTCCGCGAAGATCAGAAATATAGCGAGGGCGGCGGCAATTCCGCCCATTGCAATCGCTGCGATTATTATACCTTCAAGTGTCATAAAAGCACCTTTATACTCTATTACTGCAACTTACCGCTAAGGCAGGCCGTGGTACTTCGATCTATAAAAAAACGCACATACGCAAGAGCGAAACCAACCCGCATGCGACCGCATGAAAACCGTCAATAAAAATCTACCCGACCGCTCATACGCAAGAGCGAAACCGGCACCAACCCGGCCCCCGGGTCAGCCCCGTATAAGACCGGCGAAGCCCATAAACGCAAGCGCCATCAGCCCTGCCACAAGAAACGTCATCGAGGCGCCCTGAAAGACCTTCGGCACGTCGGCGAACTCAAGCTCTTCTCTTATTCCCGACATCATCACAAGGGCGAGAGTAAAACCGACGCCTGTTGCGAAACCGAAAACAATGGACTCTAAAAATCCGTAATCGCGAAGCACCATAAAGAGCGCGAGGCCGAGTATCGCGCAGTTGGTCGTGATAAGAGGCAAAAAGATGCCGAGCGCTTTGTAGAGGCTCGGGCTCGACTTCTTGACATACATTTCGACAAACTGAACGAGCGAGGCGATAACAATAATAAAAGAGACGTACTCAAGGTACGGCACGTTGAACCTGACAAGCACGTAGTGGTAGATAGGCCAGGTTACGGCTGCTGTAAGCGTCATTACAAAAGTGGTGGCAAAACCCATATTAAGGGCGTTCTCCGTCTTATTGGAGACACCGACAAAGGGGCAGATGCCGAGAAAATAGGTGAGCACGAAGTTATGGATCAACGACGCGGATATGAAGATCATTAACAGCTTAATCATCTTGCAAAACTCCCTAAAGTTACAACGGTTACTAAAGACTGAATAGCGGTATACCTGCGAAGCCGATGCCGCTCTTTTACTTTAAGAGAAGACTTACGAGGCTTTTACAGACCATTTACTAACAAAGCGAACCATTTACTGCCAAGCTATACTTGCGAGGCCTTTGCGGCCAGCCTGTCATTTATAAAATTGACGAGCGCTATCAACCCGCCAAGCACTATAAAGGCGCCGGCAGGCAGAATCATTATAATCCACGGCTCGAACCACGAGCCCAATACCTGAAAACCGAGTATCGAGCCGAAGCCCAAAACCTCTCTCAGGCCGCCCATTATGCACAGGCTTATGGTAAAACCTATCCCGATGCCGAGCGAGTCCATTATAGTCGGCAGCACGGGGTTTTTAGCGGCAAAGGCCTCAACCCTGCCAAGAATCATGCAGTTGACGATAATAAGCGGGATATAGGGGCCGAGCGCCTTTGAGATAGGGGGGAACATGGCGGCCATAAAAAGATCGATAACGGTAACGAGGCTCGCTATTATAACAACGTATACGGGTATCCGCACCTCAGAGACAATCAAGCGCCTGAAGACCGAGACAAGCACGGTAGCGCTGACGAGAACAAAGAGCGCGGCAAGCCCCATAGCGAGACCGTTTACTAAAGAGTTTGTGACGGCAAGCGTCGGGCACAGGCCGAGCAGTATCCTGAACGGATGGATGTCGGTCCAAAGCCCCTTTTTAAACTCCTGCCCTAATGTCTTGCCGCTTGCCATAACCGTACCCTGTAAATTAAAACTC
>JAJRYL010000404.1 GCA_024275855.1 Deltaproteobacteria bacterium | reverse complement strand
TCTATGTCGAGTTTCAGGGCCGCAAAGGTCTCTATTTGCGAATCCTTGCTTACTCCTGCCTCGTCTCTGTACCCGGTGTCGTTTTTGGTCGACCTGCCGTACTGCCCGCGCACGCTGTTTTTGGCAACATCCTTGGCCGTAATCGGTCTGATCGAGTTGAGCAGATCGAGCTTTTTCGAGCGTATCGCGTCAGAGTCCATTGTGATAGGAGGCTCCATTGCCACGAGGCTTAGTAGTTGAAGCAGGTGGTTCTGCACCATATCGCGCAGTATTCCGGCCTCTTCAAAGTACTTGCCCCTGTTTTCTACCCCTATGGTCTCGGCGGCGGTTATCTGTACGTGGTCTATGTAGCGGCGGTTCCAGATCGGTTCGTAGATACCGTTTGCGAAACGGAAGAAGAGGATGTTTTGAACCGTCTCTTTTCCGAGATAGTGGTCTATTCTGTAGACCTGCTCTTCTCTGAAGCACTTAAGGGCAAGCGTGTTAAGCGCGCGCGCGCTTTCCATATCTGTGCCGAACGGTTTTTCTATTATTATTTTAGGGGCGTGGTCGCATGGTGCGTCGTCTGAGCGGCCGCCGCCTTCGAAACCGGAAAGCCCGGCAGAGTGCAGCTTCTCTATTATTACGGGAAAGAAGCTCGGCGGCGTTGCAAGGTAGTAGAGGCGCGAGCAATCTATCCTGAGTGAAGAGTCAATGGAGTCGAGCACCTCCGAGAGCCTTTTGTAACCGTCGGCATCGTCGAAAGTCGTAGAGACGAAGCGGATGTTGGTGAAGATAGTGTTGGCGTTTATAAGCACTTCGCCGTTGTCGGGTTCGGGGTTCTTCTCTTTTTCCGCATTGATAGCGCGCTCTGCGTGGTCGTGAAAGTCGGCGCCGGTGATATCGCGCATCGAGACGCCGACGATATTGAAGACTTCCGGTAGAAGGTCGAGCACTTTAAGCCTGTAGAGCGCCGGTATAAGCTTTCGTTTAGTGAGGTCTCCGGTCGCTCCGAAGATTACCATCGTAGTTGCCGGGGGTTTTTCAGTGCTCATTTTTTTACCTCGTGTCCGCCGAACTCGTCCCTCAGGCCAGCGATAAGCTTGGCGGCAAAGGAGCTATCGAGCCGTGACTCGAACCTCTGGAGCAGCGAGAGAGTGATTACGGGGCATGGGATGTCTTTATCCATAGAGTCGAGTATGGTCCAACGCCCTTCGCCGGAATCGGCCACAAAATCTTTTATTCCGTCGAGCTTGGGGTTTTTACTCAACATCTCTTCAGTAAGCTCAAGGAGCCACGAGCGAACTACGCTGCCCTGGTTCCAGAGCGTCGCGATATTTTTAAGGTCAAGTCCGTACTCGGAGGCCTCCATAAGCGCAAAACCTTCGGCGTACGCCTGCAACATTCCGTACTCAATACCGTTATGAACCATTTTAACGTAGTGCCCGGCGCCGCTCGCGCCCATGTATGAGTAACCGTTAACAGGCGCAAGCGTCTTTAAAACCGGAGAGAGGGTGTCGAACGCGCCTCTCTCTCCTCCAACCATCATGCAGTATCCGTTGGCGAGCCCCCAGATACCGCCGCTTGTTCCAACGTCGAGGTAATCGATCCCGTGCTCTTTCAGCGCCTTGGAGCGGGCTACGGTCTCTTTATAGTTCGAGTTGCCGCCGTCTATAATTATGTCGCCTTTAGAGAGAATCGGAATCAGTTCCTCTATCGACTCGTCTACCGGCGCGCCTGCCGGTATCATCAGCCATACCGCCTTGGGGCCTTTGAGTTTACTTACCAGATCTGTAATAGATTCGCTTCCCGTTGCGCCTAATTTTACAGCCTCGTCTATTGCCGAAGTATCTCTGTTATAAACAACAAGTTCATGATCGCCGGAATTTAATAATCTTGTAACCATATTGAGCCCCATGCGGCCGAGCCCCACAAATCCTAATTGCATAAATACCCTCCCTTTTTTTTTATAACTATAGCAGGTTTTTGATAGCTTTCAATACGTTAAGCGGTCTCTATATTATTATCGGTCAATAACTCGTAAGAGTTTACAAACGAAGCCCGATTACCTATAATAATAAATCAATATCAATACTGAATGTTCACAAGAGGATATAATGAAATGAAGCGACTCGAAGTGGTATTTCTTATGGACCCGCTTGAACGGATAGATATTCATAAAGATACGACCTATGTCATGATGAGAGAGGCCGAGAGCAGGCTGCACAGTATATACCACATGCTGCCGGGCGACCTCTACCTCGATGCCGGACGCGTAATGGGGCGTGTCTCCAAGGTCTCTTTTAACGACATTGGCGGCTCCGGCAAAGATAAAAAGGGCACGAACAGCGAGCAGTGGTTCTGTGTGGAAGAGCCTGAAGATGTTGACCTCTCCACTATGGACGTACTCTTCCTGCGCGAAGACCCGCCCTTTGATATGGAGTACCTTTACTCTACGTACCTTACGGGTTTTATCGAGTCCGAGGTCTTTATAGTCAATAGTCCAAGGGGTATAAGGGAGGCTAATGAAAAGCTATACGCTTTGAACTTTCCCGATGTTATACCCGAGTACATGGTGTCGAGCGACCTTTTGAGGCTAAAGGGGTTTATGAGGTCGGTTGGCGGAATCATGGTTGTTAAACCGCTCGATTGCTGCGGCGGAAGCGGAGTGTTCGTCGTGCACAATGACGACAGGAACATGAACGCGGTGATAGAGACGGTAACCGCCTTCGGTACAAAGCAGATACTTGCCCAGAGGTATATTCCTGAAATAAGGGAAGGGGACAAGAGGCTTATAGTGCTTAACGGAGAGGCTATAGGCGGGGTATTGCGTGTGCCTGCCGCTGACGAGCACAGGGCCAACATACATGTGGGGGCGCAGTGCGTGCAGGTGGATGTGACCGACAGAGACCGTTACATAGTCAACCAGCTTGCCGGCAGATTCGAAAAAGACGGAATCTATTTTGCCGGGCTCGACATAATAGGCGGCCTGGTCTCGGAGATAAACGTAACAAGCCCCACAGGTCTTCAGGAGATAAACTCGTTGGACAATGTGAGGCTTGAAGAGAAGGTTATCGATTTTGTAGAGGAGAGGGCGCCTCAGTACTTTTCGTTGAGGTAGTCGATAATAGCGGCGGAGTCGTTTATAACGGTTTCGCCGTCTACAAGCACAGGTACCTTCAACTGCCCGGATACCTTTACAAGTTCGTCTCTATCGTCTCTATCTACGGGCACCTCTATCTTTTCGTACTCAAGCCCTTTGTCGCCAAGTGTTCCGCGTACCCTTGCGCAGTACGGGCAACTCTCGAACTGGTAAAGTTTCAGCGCCATATCCGTTTTCCTCCCTCTCTTGCTTGATTTGATCTTTCTATTACCCTGCGTTTCAATACTTTAAATTTATACCCGAACAACCCGTTTGTCAACCGGCTGGCGGAGGGCGGACTCTGCTTGCTTTTAAGCATTTACGGGGGGTCTGCCTATCTATATATAGACAGACGTTATATAGATACGTCGCCCTTGCCGATACCGTTCGACCCAACAGCTAAAACCAGTACGCCGCCTCTATCTTTACAAAATCGTCGTCGCGCAACCCGAAGAGAAGGTCGTTTGCCGGAATATCGAGAAAGAGGTTGGCCTCGAACCTTATTCTCAGATGGTCGCCGTACCTGCGTGAAGACTCCAGAAAGATCGACCGCGCAGGTGAGTCGATATCGAGTACGACTCCAAGCAGCGCGTCCGTGCTTCCTAAATCGTTTACCGTTAAACGCAGGCCGAACATAAGGTCGTCTTCGAACGCGGTATCCGCGCTGCTTCCACGGGTATCGTGCGACCATTCGCCTATAAGACCTATATCCATGTGGGTACCGAGTATCGAGGTCAGGCTGTACTCGAACCCGCCTGTCCAGGCCCCGTAACTCTTGCCCTCTGCGCTTTGAAGTATCGCCTCCAACTTCAGCAGCCAGTCGCCCTGTACCTTCTGGGCTTCGAGCCCGGCTCTGTCTATATGTCCGTAGTGCGGCGTTAAGACGGTATTGCCGTTACCGTCCGTACCTATTTTAAGAGTCGGCGCGCGCCCCGTGCCCGTAAAGTACGACAGGGCTAAGTCGTAATCACCGATAGAACGGCTCCAGCGCAGCGCAAGGTCTATATTGTAGCGTCCGGCGTCGGAGCCGTAAGTCGTCATATCCGTATCTACAATAAGTTCTCCGCGCAGCCTGCCGTTTTTACCGGGGAAGGTGCGCTCTCTAAAGTACGGCATGATGTAAAGCTCTACTGTGCCGAGGTCGGCAATCTCTAAAAAGTCGAGCGGTACGGTAAAACTGACCATTGGTTGGCCGAGCTTCTCCTCCCCGTCGATGGATTCTATGGCGTCGGTCTGATTTATTATATCTACAAGGTGCTGCGACTCGGTTACTCCCCAGAATATTTTTCTAAAACCTAAACCGAGTTCGAAACGGTCGTAGACGTACAAGAGAAAGAGTTCGCGAATATCGAAGTGGGTACGCTCGTTATCTGCGCTGTCTATCCTGAGGAACGGCGCAAACGTAAAGGAGCCGTTGCCCCCGTTCCATGCCCTGTAGTACTCCGGCCCGGCGCTTAGCGACATAGCGTGTCGCTTCTGGGTACCGTGCAACGGGGTGTGTGTAAAGAGGTCGGCCTCGATGGCTGCGTAACCGGAGATCTCGCCTTTCGCGTCCGCCTCTTCAGGCGAAGTGGCAACAAAGAGCAGGAGAAGGCACAGAAGTATTCGAATATTGATTAACGCTTTCAGATATTCTAATAAAGAGTTATTTGTCATCTGTTATTTTACTTAGGGAACCTCTGAATAATCCGTCCCTGAATTATTCAGAGACGAAAAAGAAAAAGTGCTATTTTTCTTTTTCTCACATTTTCAATAACTTACAGTTATTGAAAATGACGACACTTCCCTGTGTCGCGGAAGGTATGAATAAATCAGACCTTCCTTAGCCGTTAAAAGACCGGACTTTTATCTGTCGATGAACAGGCGACCGCCGGAAGCCTGGCCAAAGCCTTGCAAGCACTTGCAAGCAAATACAGCCACCCCGGACTCGGCCCGGCAGGGGGCGCTCTTAAAGGGGGGGGGCGAGTATCGAAGGTGTCTTTGCCGTTCGGGTCAGCGTGCCCTCTTAAGCGCGTTTTTTGTAAAGTCCCTGCTCTTAAGCCCTGTTCTGAAGCGGTACTCCTGCCATAACAGGCGGGTGGATTTACCGTTGGTGTGGTTGACCATGTACATCTCTTCCGGTCTCCAGAACTTGCCGAGGTAGAGCTTGTACCCGCTCATAGTAAGCGTCTTTAAAAGCGAGTTTCTTTTGTCGTAATACTCGACCTTAAGTATTCTGTACTCGGACTTGTCCTGCCATACTATCTGCCTTGAGTAGCCGGACTTGGGGTTAACGGGGTCGAGTTCCGTTACAAAGCAGTCCTGTCCGTTGTACTCTTCGTCTCTAAGGTACTTGTAGGTGTACTTCTCTACCTCCTGGCTCGAAATATCTTCGTACGCGAATTCGCTGCCCATAAAAGAGCCGGATTTATTAGACGAGCTTATGCGCTTTACCCGTTTCAATGCAGGCAGGTAGAGCCACTGGTCGTCGTCTCCCGTCTTATGAGAGAAGGTCAGAAAGGCGGTGCCCTTTACGTCTCTTGGATTGTCGAAGATAGAGATCGATTTATCTCCGTCTCCCGGCACCTCAAGGGTCTTTACTCTAAGGTTTCTGTTGCTCTCCTGGTTGTGCCGGTTCTTTAGCGTCATTATCATTCTGGCCGTTACGTCCCTGAAGCCGTTGTTTCTATTATCCGCCTCTATTGCTATAGCAAGCCCCTTCTCTTCAGGTGTCATGGCGGTTGTTCCGGCCTTTGCGGCGGAGCTTCCAAGCAGTGTTAAGCCTAATAAGACGAGCACGGCAAGCGAAGTAATCTTTTTCATCACTATCTCCTAAGTAGCTTGTATACGGGTTTGCAGGTCGTATGAATCCCCGGATAATTCTGGTATTCCCAAAGTACTGTTCCTGTCAGTTGTGGCTATAAAAGCCTCTATCCGTTAGGGCTCTTCTCTTTTTCAAACCACATGAGTATCGGCGGAAGAAAGAAGAGGTCGGCAAAGAGGGCGAAGGTGATCGCAAAGGCGGTAAGCAGCCCCATCGACATGTTTACCCTGAAGCCAGAGAGGGTAAGAACGAGGAAACCGGCGGTCAGCACGACGGAGGTTGTTATGATCGCCTTGCCGACCGTCTTGAAGGTATACCGCACGGCGTCCTCCGTGCTCATGCCGTGCTCCCTTTTAGCCCGCAGGTATTTGCTTAAAAAATGAACGGTATCGTCAACTACAATGCCCAAGCTGATTACCGAGACTATAGAGACCGCGAGCCCGACCCTGCCGTAGGTATACCCCCACAGCCCGAAGGCCATAAAGGCCGGAAAGAGGTTGGGTATAAGGCTTATAAGGCCGATTTTTACCGAGCGCAGCGCAAGTATCAGTATGCCCGATATTAACAGCAGCGCTATTGCCGAACCTGTAAGCATGCCGTGAATGTTGCGCTCCGATATATGGGCGAACATAAGCGAGATACCCGTAGGGTAGGAGTATATCTCCGGGCTGTTGCTCTTCAGCCATACAACAATGTCTCTCTCCATCCGCCTCATCTCGGCGGTGCTCATATCTTTTAGCGAGATGGTGATGCGTGACGCCGACTTGTCGATATTTTGCGTACTGTTAAGATCGAGCCCGAAGGGCAGGGACATCTCGTAGAGCAGCATGTACTGAGCGACAAGCTCTCTGCTTTCGGGAATGGTGTAGTACGCCGGGTCGTCGTTGTGCATTGTTTTGTTCAGTTTTTTTACAATATCGGTTATCGCGTATACATGCACAATGCCCTTAGCGGCGCGCATGTGGTTAGCGAACTCTTCGACCTTTTTCAGGTACGCCGGTTCGTTTATGCCGTTTGCAGACCCCGCCGGCAGCGATATTTCAATAGCGTCCATGCCTAAAAACTTATCGGCGACGTAGTCGGAGTCGGTACGTATCGCGTATCTTTCGTCAAAGTCCTCGCGGAACTTGTCGTCGAGTTCGAGTTTCAGTATGCCGAGTCCTGTTACTATTATCAGCGCGCTCATGCCGAAGAAGAGCACCCTTTTGTTTCTTATAACGAACTCTCCGAGCCGGGCGGTAAAGGTATTGTCGGCTGTTGTTATTGCGCGTTTGGAGACCCGTACCGGAAGTATGGATACGAGCGCCGGAAGCAGCAGCACAGAGAAGAGAAAGGCGGCGACTACCCCTGTTGCGGCAATATTGCCGAGGTCTCTGAATGGAGGCGCGTCGGAGAAGTTCATAGAGAGAAAACCTATTGCCGTGGTAACGCTTGTAAGAAAGACCGGCATAAGGTTTATACGCATAGACTCTATTATGGCCTCGTGTTTTGTCCGGCCCTTGTGCATCTCCTGAATCATTGTGGTCAGTATGTGCACGGAGTCGGCAACGGCTATGGTAAGGATTATAATCGGCGCCATGCCCGTAGGCGCGGTTATGCTTATGCCGTACCATCCGGCAAGGCCCATTGCGGCTATTGTAGCGAATATGATTACCAGCACCGTGGCAAAGGTGCCGGCAATAGAACGGATAAAGATGTATATACCTATTACAAGCACTAAAAACATCGCCGGAATCAGGCTCGACATATCCTGCTGGCTAACCTCCGTAAAGGCCATATCGAACGGAATAGCGCCTGTAACGTAGAGGTTAAGGTCGGGGTGTTCGTCTTTGAACCGCTCTGCCAGCTTGCGGGCGTAGGTAGCTACCTCCACTATTACGTCTTTCCCTTCGGGTTTTAATACAGTCGTTACTATCACGGTCATACTGCCGTCGGGGGAGATAAGCCTGTTGACCAGCATCGGTTCCCCGAGCGCTATCTTTCGCGCCCTGTCCAGCTCTTTTGCGCTGTACGCCTCTGCTCCTGTTACAAGGTCTCCGACAATGAGGTCGTCCTCTTCGACCTCCGTATGCTGGTAGTTGGTAATAGAGTCGACTCTGCTTGAGTACGGTATCTGCCACGAATCCTCGGTAAGTTTCTCAATAGCGCTTAAAGTCGAAGGGGTAAAGATGTCGCCCTCTTTAGGCTCTACCACCATCATTACGTTCGTCTCTTTGTTATAGGTATTTTCAAACTCTTCAAGGGCTAAAAGCTGCGGGTTGTCAGAAGAGAAGAATATCCTGTCATCACTCTCGAAACCGAGCTTGCCCATACCGTAACCGGTCCCTATAACGGCGGCGAGGGTAAAGAGCAGCACCAGCCACCTGAAGCGTATAACCGTCTCGGCGTATCTCATCGATTACCCTTTCCTGATTCCCTTGAATATCAGCTCGGCGACCTGTTCCGCCATTCTTGCCATTTCGTCTTCCGTCGTGCAGTGATTTTTAAACATAAGAAACAGAGGGGTAGCGTGAAAGACGAGTGTGGCGATTCGGATCGAGACCGCCGTCTCTTCGAGGTCTTCAATCTCAAACTCACCGCTCTTTACCCCTTCGGCCAGAATAGCGATGAGTATTGCGACGCTCTCATTCCTGTGGCTATTTATCTGCTCGGCGCCTTCCTTGCAGACATGCTCGACAAGCTCCATTATCTCCGGGCTGTCTTTGAACTCTTTGAAGTTGTACCGCACAGTGGTAAGTATGTACTCTTTTACTTTTTGCTCCGCAGTAAGGGCCGGGTCTGAGGCAACCGTCTGCAAAAGCTCGCACACCCGCCCAAAACATCTCTGGGCGATTTTTGTTCCTATGGCGGACTTGTCGCGGAAGTACCTGTAGAGGTTTGCCGCGGACATTGAGCAGTCTTTGGCTATTTCGGCCATCGTTGTCTTGGAGTAGCCGTAGTAGCCGAAGCGTTTGGCCGCTGCGTTGAGTATCTCTTCTTTAATTCGCTCTTTCTTATTTTTCATGTGTTGAACCTATCATGTGAATTGTGAATAGTCAAGTAAATATTCATTTTTAACATAAGAGATTCAGCTTACTG
>JAJRYL010000403.1 GCA_024275855.1 Deltaproteobacteria bacterium | reverse complement strand
TAGACCTTTTAATCGACGGCGGCAAACTGCCCGGCGGACTGCCCTCAACACTGCTCGACCTTACCGGCAAATCTGCCGTAATACTGCGAAAAGGCGTTATCAGCGCTCAGGAAATCGAAGCAAAAGGCCGCAAACGCTAACTCGCCCCACTATTTCATCTCTTTTTCCGAACCCAGGCAGTAAAAACAGACGCATAAAACTCAATAGATACAAGTACTTATCTAATACAACAAATAGAATTTTTTTTTACTGTTTTTTTTGCAAAAAGGTGAAAAAACCTAAAGTTTTTTCGGGCTAAAGCGATAAGGTAAGAAGGAGGAGTGCGAAAATGATACCTGCGTTAGGATCTTCCATATCCGGCATCAATGCCGCCTTCAAAATGCTCGATGTCTCGGCCAACAATACGGCCAACCTCAATACAGACGAATTCAAGGCCAAACGGGTCATCTTCAACGAGGGCAAGAGCGGCGGTGTAAGCACCAATGTAAAGACCAACGACAACCCCGGCGCCTACTACCTTGCGGAAAACGGTTCGATAGCAGAGGGTTCCAACGTCAATATCGCAGAAGAGATACTGAACCAGATAGTGGCGCGCAACTTTATGGACGCAAACGTAGCCGCTTTCAAGACCGCCGACGAAATGTACCAGAACATACTCGATATACTCGCCTGACCCCCTCACACAAACTAAAAAAAATTATACAATTCCCCTACCCTAACGGCAAATTCACGTCCTTTTCGCGCTTATGCGACTTTATTCCACCTTTTTCTATAATTCCCGGCTTTATCAATACTATTGGACTAAAGCGTATTACACGGGTTATACTAACTAATTAAAAAAAAGATAAAGAATGGACAAAGAGAATGAAGTGGACGGACGACGATAAAAAGAGCAAAGCGCACTACTCGCGTATCTGCACGGAAGAGTGCGGCGGGGCCTGTTGCGACCCGTGGTGGG
Source organism: Deltaproteobacteria bacterium (assembly GCA_024275855.1). Lineage (GTDB taxonomy): Bacteria > Desulfobacterota > GWC2-55-46 > GWC2-55-46 > JADFVP01 > JADFVP01. The sequence continues at coordinate 1,249 of JAJRYL010000403.1, read as the reverse complement.
GCATAATCTCCTACCCGTTGGTCAAACCGGACGGCGCGGCCAACCTCGACGCGTGGCGCAAAGTATTGCTTGGCTCCATTACGGAACGCGCGCTGCGCATCAGCCGGGCTTATGTAACCAAAGAGGCTCAGCCCAAACGCCTCTTCTGCTCTCCGGAGCGGTACAATGTAAAGGTGCAGGAGATCGCGGTAGAGGGCAACGCGCTTGTACTTACGCTGCTCGCTATGTTCTCTTTCAGGTGCAGGTACATCGGTAAGAGCAACGAGTGTACTATACACCCGTCTCTTACCATAGATACAGAGAGGGACATACGCCCAGACCAGTGCGGTTTTTTAGGTGTTCCTGGAGCCGGCCCCGGAGAGTCGGGGCACTGCCGTATAATCTACGAAGCCGGTACAGACGCCACTTTAGAGAACGAGGCAAAGATAGCGCAGGCTGTAAAAAGAGAGCGCGAGGTGAGTTTAAACCACCAGCAAAGCGGAGTGGCTACAGCTGAAGAGGCAGCCGACAGGATTTTAGCCGAGGTCAGGCGGTATGTAAAACTCCATCCGGGATTACAGGCCGACACAACCGCCAAACCCGGCGTCAAAACAGGACGCAACGAACCCTGTGTCTGCGGCAGCGGTAAAAAATTTAAAAAATGCTGCGGTAAATAACCGTTCTTTTAAGCTCCGCCCCCCTCCTAAAAAAAGAGTTCCTAACCGGCTGGTACAAAAACGGCTCCATAATGGTTGAGCTGCCGACTGCCGATACTACCGCATACATTACAAAAAACTCACCGGAGCCTCACCAGGCAGGATTCCCGTTTTGTAACAATTAAATAACAGTTTTTTAATCTTAACCGCCCTCTAATCTTAAATCCGTATAATAGAGCTACCCCGGTCGTTGATTAAAGTGGCCGGTAACAAACAGCATTCCGTGCCGTTGCAGTGTATCCGCTGCTTACAGTACAGTCACCAATATTTAATATTCGAGGTTAAACTATTATGAAAAAAGAGTATCACGGAATAGGCGGTTTCGCAGCAGACCTAATAGCGGCCACTTTCTTAATGGGTACCCTGGTCGGCGCTATGATACTTGCCTGAACCGGCTTAAACTTTACTTACCTGATACTTACCCGACAAGCGGCTTAACCACAGAACGTACACCACTTTTTTCCGGTAATTGAGATTATGAAAAAAAGAGAGAACCTTGCGGCAGACATAGCAGCCGTAGCGATTATTATTACCTGCATAGCAAGCGCTATAGC
>JAJRYL010000402.1 GCA_024275855.1 Deltaproteobacteria bacterium | reverse complement strand
GCCTCTACGCGAGCATTGCGCTGCTCGACTCTGTCCGGTGGAGAGACCCGGTACTGACCGAAAACGGCAGCGTAGCCGTAACTGAAAACGGCAGTACTATTTACTCCGGCGAGGCTCTTAGCCTGCTCGACCGGGCCGCCTCCGGCCTGAGGCAAAGAGGCGAAAAGAGCTACTCCGCGCCCTTTGCGTCAATACTCTTTTCCAAAGAGAGTATAGAGAGAGCGGACGGCACAACCGTAAGGGACTACCCTAAGCTCGCCCACCCCGGAACCCATCCGTTCGGAACGGACAAGGTCGGGGCCGACGTAATCTACGCCGCGCTAAAAGGCGTGCGCACGGCAATAGTAATCGGGTCGGGAACCACGCTTATAATAGTGCCCTTCGCAATACTCTTTGGCGTAATCGCCGGCTTCTACGGCGGGATTATCGACGATATTATTCAGTACGTCTACACAACGCTCTCCTCGATTCCCGGCATACTGCTGATCGTCGCCTTTATGCTTCTCTTTGGTGACAGCGGTTATCAGGGCGGGCTTATATCGGACGCAGAGGTCTATCTTAGGTTCTTCATGCCCAATGACCGCCTCTTCTGGCTCTGCCTCATTCTCGGCATAACCTCATGGACCGACCTGTGCAGGCTGATAAGGGGCGAAACCCTGAAACTTCGAGAGATGGAGTACGTGCAGGCGGCGCGCGCCTTCGGAGTAAACGGCCCCGGAATACTGCTTCGCCATATCGTTCCAAACGTTATGCACCTTGTGCTTATCACCTTTGTGCTGCAGTTCAGCGGCCTCGTATTGGCGGAGGCCGTGCTGTCGTACATCGGCATAGGGGTGGGCGGGCAGATGGGAAGCTGGGGCAACATGATAAATACCGCGCGTCTTGAACTGAGCCGCGAACCGGTTGTGTGGTGGAACCTCGCCGCCTCTTTTGTCTTTATGTTCGGCCTCGTTCTTCCGGCCAACATCTTCGGAGACGCCATACGCGACGCCATGGACCCGAGACTGAGGTATAAGTAGATTTTTCTAAACATTAAACTTTTTTATTTATATAAGCACTAAAACATGACAACACCGGTAATCGACATAAAGAACCTCCGTACCTACTTCCGCACGCCGCGAGGCATTGCAAAGGCGGTAGACGGGGTCAGCTTCTCCATAAACAGGGGGCAGACCTTCGCGCTTGTCGGAGAGTCGGGCTGCGGCAAATCCGTTACAGCGCTCTCGGTTATTCAACTGATCGAAAACGGCGCGGGTTACATTGCCGGCGGAGAGGTGCTCTTAAACGGCAGAAACATTCTTGCACTTAACGAAAACGAAAAGCGCAAGATCAGGGGCAACTCTATCTCTATGATCTTTCAGGAACCGATGACGTCGCTCAACCCCGTCTTTACCATTGGAGAACAGATTACAGAAGCCTTGAAACTTCACCAGGGGCTTAAAGGCGCAGACGCTAAAAGAGCGGCAATAGAGATGTTCGCCAAGGTAAAACTACCGAACCCCAAGGAACTGTTTTCAGAGTACCCGCACCGCTTATCCGGCGGAATGCGCCAGCGGGTGATGATAGCAATAGCGCTTTGCTGCGAACCCGACCTGTTGATAGCGGACGAGCCGACCACCGCGCTCGACGTTACTATTCAAGACGAAATAATGAAACTTATACAGGCCCTTCAGGCCGAGCTTGGCACGGCCACGCTCTTAATCACGCACAACATGGCGCTTGTATACCAGAACGCGGACAACGTAGGCGTTATGTACGGCGGCAAAATCGTAGAGACCGCCCCGGCCCGGCTTCTCTTTCGCGACCCTCTGCACCCCTACACCATAAAACTGCTTCGCTCTATTCCGGGGCTTGCGAACCGGGGCACCGAGTTGGAGACTATAACCGGAAACGTGCCAGCCGCAACGGCCTATGTTACCGGCTGCCATTTTTCCGGCAGATGCGAGCGCGAGATGGCGGGCTGCGCCCTTAAAGAGCCAGCGCTTAATGAAGAAGAGAGCGGCCACGGCGTAGCCTGCCACCTCTTCAACCCCGGTTTTATGCAGAGCGAACTTAGCGTGCCGCATGCTCTATCTGCACGAAAAACCTCGGAGGTACACGACATAACGGTACGGATGGAGAAACGCGTTACACTGCTTGACGTTAAAAACCTTAAGACCCATTACCCGATAAAAAAAGGGATACTGCGGCAGACGGTGGGCCACGTAAAGGCCGTTGACGGAATAGACCTGGAGATAAAAAAAGGCGGAACGCTCGCCCTTGTCGGAGAGTCGGGCTGCGGAAAGACCACAGCCGGAAAATCTATCGTACGGCTCATACAATCGACCGGCGGACGTGTGCTCTACAACGGCACAGACCTCATTACGTGCAGCGCGAAAGAGCTTAGGCTCTACCGGTCGAAAATTCAGATAATTTTTCAGGATCCGTACTCAAGCTTGAACCCGCGCATGGTGGTAAAAGATATTATAGGAGAAGGGATAAAGACGTTAAAGCCGGAACTCGGCAGGAAAGAACGCCTTCTAAGAACGGTGCAGACGCTTGAGCGTGTGGGGCTTGGCGCCGAGGTAATGCAGCGCTACCCGCATGAATTTTCCGGCGGACAGCGCCAACGGATCGGCATAGCGCGCGCCCTTGCCGTAGAGCCTGAGTTTATTGTCTGCGACGAAGCGGTAAGCGCGCTCGATGTCTCCGTGCAGGCGCAGATACTCAACCTCTTAAAATCCATCCAGCGGGACTTCGGTATCTCGTACCTTTTTATCACGCACGACCTCGGAGTAGTCGAGTATATAGCGGACGAAGTAGCCGTAATGTTCAACGGCAAAATCGTGGAGTACGCCCCGACAGAAAAGTTATTTAAAAACCCGACGCACGACTACACTAAAAAGCTG
>JAJRYL010000401.1 GCA_024275855.1 Deltaproteobacteria bacterium | reverse complement strand
TCGGTCTCCGGAACATTGCCGTCGGTTGTTATCAAAATATTGCAAGACGACCCCGGCGAGAAGTACTGCCACGGGGTTTTGAAGAGTTCAAAGAACTCTTCGACAACGGCCCTGTTCTCTGTGTCTGCGACTACTCCAATCAAGAGACGTCTCCGGCTGTAATTTTTAGCTCACACTCTTTGTTCTTGAAGTATCGTTTTGACCCGCGGTTTGTGAACAAAAAAAACGAGGCCGTAATACTATTTAAAAAGCAGACTTTCACTACGCAAGCCATTTCATTAGGGTGGAGCTTAAACGGTCTGTAATACCGTATGGCAGGCGCCGCCATATACCGGTTACAAGCCTGTACGGCAGACTTGATTCATCCTGCGCACCGGCGCCGCTAAGGGCAGGGTAGTAGTAGTACCTGTACTCGTACGCCTTTGCGCCCCACATTGTTTTGTATCTTACAAGCCCGAGGTTTTCTGTAGATGTTCTGCCGAAATCGAGTGTATGGTCTCCATCATTCGCGGCCTTTTGTATCGCGTGCCATACAAGCAGGTGGTTGGATGTAAGTTTTCTCATGTACTTAGGGTCGGTCGCATTGTACTTATAGTAAAGCGTACCGTTGAACCGTAAAAACAGAGTAGCGGAGATACTTGTTTTTTTCTGCCTTGCGTGCAGTATGTAGCCGTATTTTTTTGAGAATAGATTTTTTGCAATATTGTCGAAGAAGAGACGTGATTGGTGCGGCACTCCGTGTCTTTTTCTCGTAGCCCTGTTCAGTTGAAAAAAGGCATCTATGCCTGCCGGAGAGTTATCTTCAATTATCTCGATTCCGTTCTTTTCGGCCTTTTTTATAGAGCGCACTATTGTGCTTTTATTGAACCCGGCATAGGTTACGGACGGGTCGGGGTCGAGTGCGAGTATATACCGTTTAAAGTTGTCGTGGTACTTATACTCCGTATCCGCAATGGGCCCTCTAATCTCAATCGATTTAATTCCGGCAACTTCTTTTATTCTTTTTAACAGCCTCTTTTCTACAACCGCCCCGCAGGTCAGCGGGTAGGAGTAATCTGAAAACGGCATTGAAATTATTCTTGGTCCGGATAGAAAGTTCTTTACAATAAAGTACGGTAAGAGTCCGGTTATCTTCTTCGAGTCGTCGGTACAGACGAGAAGTTTCGGCTCGAACCGGTAGGTGTCGCGAAGCGTACGTATCCACGATGAAAGGTGAAAAGGTGTCGCCTCGGGATGAGAGGACACAAACGCGTCCCATAACCTCATCTCTTCCGGATTCGATAATGATAATTCTTTTAACATCTGTGTTTAACATCTATATGAAGGCTATGTTTTTTTATTCAAAAATGGCAGGGAGGTGAGTACTCTGTCTTTAACTGAAGTTTTCTTTCCAGTACCGGGCCATATCTTTACAGAGCGCTTGCCAGTACTGCCCCTTGTAGCGTTCTTTGATATACTCCAATAACTCGGAGTAGTACTTTACCGGATACTCATCCGTTACACATCGGTTTTCATCGAAGTTCATATAATCAGGGTGGGTGGTAAGCAGCATCATACCGCCGTGTTCCACTATCCAGTCGAGCTTCTTCTTCCATATATCTATGCTGTCTTCGCCTATTATCACAAAGAGCGTAATGTCCTGGGGCATAGTATACGGCAGTTCTATATATGTGTGCGAGTCCCGCCTGGCGACAAAAGGAAAGATCATGCCTGTGCCTTCGGCCTGCGGTTCAAACGGGTCGGTATCAAAGGTAGACGAGTCGTAATCTATGTCGAGGGTATGTATCCAATCGAGATTGCTGTGCATGGAAGGGGAGCGAAAACCGGTGGCGCGCCACCGGTGAATATATTTGTTGATTTCGATTACACGTTTGTCAAAGGTCTTTTTTGAATTGTAGAGCTTTCCGTCATGGTAAAGTCCATGCACCCCGATCTCGAACTCGTTGTCGTTAAGATACTTTTGAAGTTCTTCATCTATTTCGTACCTCTCAGGAACAAAGTTGATAGTGGATTTAAAACCAAGCCCCATTTCAAGCTCAACAAGTCTTTTGCTCCTATCCTGCCCTCTGGCTGTCTCTATGTCGTGGGTGAGAACTACCGCAAACTTCTTACCGTCGGGCCACCCCTTGAATCCGGCTGGCGCAACCCCTGCATTTCTATCGATAGGCCAGACATTAGAGCAGGTCTCTCTTTGCCGCATCAACAGTTTTTTTCTTAGCGCAACCTGTAGCGGTCTCGGAATGATTGGGCGGATATGGTAGTAAAGATCGCGAAGGATCATAGCACCTTTTATATGGATTGGTTATCGTTTTTGAAGTAACTGCGGAAAATTCATGAATAGATTGAAGCGGCTGGTGCTGCCTGATACCTGTTTCAGGTATCGTTGGTTTTTCTTATAAATCTGGCCGGGTTTCCGGCAACGATACTGTCCGGGGATACGTCTTTTGTAACGAGGCTTCCGGCCCCGACTATCGCCCCTTCTCCGACGGTAATATTGCAGAGTATGGTGGTGCCGGAGCCTATAGAGGCTCCTTTTTTTATCAGTGTCGGTTCCACCGTCCAGTCTTCTTCGGTCTGGAGGCCGCCGTCAGAGGAGGTGGCGCGTGTAAAGGTGTCGTTGATAAAGGTTACGTTGTGCCCGACAAAAACATTATCTTCTACAGTTACGCCTTCGCAGACAAAGGTATGGCTCGATATTTTGCAGTTAGCCCCTATGGTAGCGTTTTTTTGTACCTCGACAAAGGCGCCTATCTTTGTTGAGTCGCCAATTGTGCAGCCGTAGAGATTGACGAAGTCAGCTATCTTTACATCGGCGCCAAGCTTTACGTCGTCCGCAATTTTTGTAAGCTTCATAGAGTAACCGCCATGCTTTTGTTCTTAAGCGATTCGTTGCAGGCCTCTAAAAGGCGTACAACCCTCAGTCCGGCATGGCCGTCGTTTATAGGGACCTGCTTGCTGTTGATGCAATCGACAAAGTGCTCTACCTCAAGCTTAAGGGCCTCGCCCTGCTCTACCCGGGGCGCCCACATGTCGCCGGAGCGGTAGTTGACAAGCAGGTTGTACCTGCTCTCGTCAGTGCTTACGTCAACCCCTTTATCGTAAACCTTTATCTTTTCGTCTGGATCGACGTCGTTCCAGACAAGCATCTTCTTCTCTCCGCCTATAAGCGTATTCCTTAGTTTTACGGGAGAGAGCCAGTTTACGTTAAAGTGCGCTACTACCTTGTTGGCGAAGTATACCATTACGTAGGCAATATCTTCCTGTTTGCCTATGTGCGCCATGCCGGATGCCGATACCGCAACCGGAGGGCAGTCGAGCAGGTAGTCCATAATAGAAAAATCGTGCGGGGCGAGATCCCATATAACATTTACGTCGTGCTGGAAGAGCCCGAGGTTGACCCTTGTTGAGTCGTAGTAGTAAAGGTCTCCGAGGGTACCGTCGTCAATTATAGACTTGATCTTGCGCACCGCGCTGGTAAAGAGGAACGTGTGGTCAACCATTATAGTGAGACCCTTTTGCCCGGCCAGGTTTATAAGCTCGGTGGCCTGTTCGCTCGTTGCCGTAAAAGGTTTTTCTACAAAGACGTGCTTGCCGTTTTTAAGCGCCTCAATGGCCAGGTCGTAGTGTGTGGAAACAGGCGTTACCACGCATACGACATCTATATCCGGCGCGGCGGTTATCTCCTGAGTATTTGAAGTGGTCTTGACAGAGGGGTAGAGCCTTTTAACACGCTTTAAAGATTCGGGGTTTGTGTCGCAGACCGCTACTACCTCGATCTCTTCGTGCCCATTGAAATTTCTGACTATGTTAGGGCCCCAGTAACCGAAACCCAGTATTCCGACTTTAATCATTTAATCACCATTCTCTTGAGTTGTGCGTTTAATGAAAAACCGTCTTAATACGCCCCGTCCGTTGGCAGCAGCATGGATAGCGGCGTCATAATTATCAACTTAATGTCTCCTAATAGCGACCAGTTGTTGATATAGTGTATGTCCATGCGCACCATCTCGTTAAAGGTTGTTTTGCTCCGGCCTTTTACCTGCCAGATGCCTGTTATACCCGGTTTAAACTCCAGAATTCTGCGCAGGTGCCACAGGTCGTAGTTTTCCAGTTCGTACGGTATTGGCGGCCTCGGCCCTACGATAGACATCTCGCCGCGCAACACGTTTA
>JAJRYL010000400.1 GCA_024275855.1 Deltaproteobacteria bacterium | reverse complement strand
TTATCTCCTTCGCCTCCTGTTGCCCGTACGCCTCTTTACCGCCTGCAAAAAGCCGTACGGCTACCGCAGCTTCCGGGTCAACGGGCCGGTACGCTTCAGACCTTTCATAAACGACCGCTCCGGTAAGCGCGTCTTCGGTCTTTGGCAGGGCGTTTGCAAAAGTTCTGTTTACCCACTCGACTATATGGCCGTCCGACCGGAAGTTGCAACGCAATGTCAACGGCACAAGCTCAACCGGCTCTATGCCCTCTACTCTCGCGTTAAGAAAAAGACCGACCTCAGCGTCTCTGAAAAGGTAGATGGACTGCATAGGGTCTCCGACGATAAAGAGCGTTCTTCCGTCCCCCGGCTCGAAACCGCGCACAAGGGCCTGAAGCAGCGTTACCTGCGTCCACGAGGTGTCCTGATACTCGTCAATAAGTATATGAGAGAAGGTATTGTCGAGCGATAACATCAAGTCCGTAGGGTTGGTCTCCGGGCCGAGCGCCTCTATAGCCGCCATTGAAATCTCTGAAAAGTCGAGCGTGCGCTCTTCTCTAAAGATATTTTTCAAAATACCTACCGCTCTCGGCAGCAGTTGCAGCAGCGAGCGCAACGTCTCCCAGTCCTCTTTTGTATACGCCGGGTCGGGCAGGCCGCGTACGCTCACAAAAAGTTTTAACAGCCCGGCGTTACCGCTCAGCACTCCGAGCAGCTCTTTAAAGCTCTCTTTATTATTTATCGCCACGGTATTTTTATCGGCCGGAAAACCGACCCTTGAACTTATTCCGCGCGGTTTTCTCCACTCGCCGTTCTTATTTACAAAGAGTTCTACGAGCGCCTTCCAGAGACGAAGCCCCTTTGAATCCCGGCCCGGCAGCCCGTCAAGTTCGCCTAATTCTATTATAGGGCTCACAAAAACAAGCGGGTCTATATTGGAGGCCGCAAAGCGGGCGAGCCTGACGATTTGCGCGATAAATTCTTTTGAGCACAACCCTGCAACCCCGCGCAGCTCCTCTTCTACGGACTTAAGCTTCTCTTTTACAAGCCTCCCGACAGAACCTTCGAGCATAAGACGAAGCCTGTCCGCTTGACCCTCTTCCTCACGCTCACTCTTAAACCCGTCGGTACCGGCCACCTTTTCAGTATGGCGCAGCCACTGCTCCCTCTTTTTAAGCATAACTACAATCTTGCTCTCTACCTCTACTATTGAGTTGTCGTGGTAGAGCAGCACCTTGCGTACCGCCTCCGCGTCCGCGCCCCGGCCGTCTATCAGTTTAACGGTACGCCTTGCGGCCTCCTCGTAAAGAGGGTCGGGGTCCGTGGCAACCGACATATTACCGCCAAGTTTAGACATAAGCGGAAGCCGTCTCGAAAGTGTCGAACAGAACGAGTCTATGGTCTGCACCTTAAGGCGCGCGGGATTCAGGAGCAGGCCCCAGCCAAGCTCCTCGCTCTTTTTCAAAACGGCGCGGGCGAATTTAAGTGTTATCTTCTCGTTTTCGTTTTGGCCCCTAAACCCGCGTTCGGCCGATAGTAGCGACTCAAAAATACGTTCATGCATTTCCGATGCCGCTTTTCTCGTAAAAGTAATAGCGAGTATCTCTTCGGGCCTTTTGACATAAGAGAGCAGGTTTAAAAAACGCTGTATCAGCAGCGCGGTCTTTCCCGAGCCTGCCGGGGCCTGCACTATAAAAGAGCGCGACGGGTCGAGCGCCGCTAAACGCTCTTCGCTGTCCGGCGCATCCATTGCTAATTCGTCCGTCACTAAAACCCCCTTCCCGGCCCGACATTAAGCTCAAACCGCCTGCAAAGCGTGGTGAGGCAGCAAAAGGTGCACGGGTGGCCGCTGTGGTCGAATGTAGAGTCGGGTGTTACGCTTGCCACGCCGGACGCAAACTCTTTGGCTATAGACTCAAGCGTCTCTCTCCACACCGCCTTAAGATCGTTCCAGTTCTCTACGCCTTCTATCTTTAACGTCCATTTGTCCTCTTCAAAGGATTTTATGCCCGGCAGTTCAAGGCCCTCTTTCGCCACCCCTACGAATTTGGTTTTATTAATTTTAAGATGCGCAAAGGCAACAACGTCAAAACTCCCGGCAAGGTCGTAAAGAAGCAGTTGCGGCTCTTTCGGGCGGCCCGGAAGCCAGTAATCCTTTTTGCACTCACCGGTCTTGTAATCTATTATCACCTCAGCGCCGTTGGCGAGCCTGTCTATCCTGTCGAGACGCGCCCGGAGCTTAAGCCCTCCAACCTCTATCTCTTTGTCGCACTCAACGTCAATTACGCTAAAGTCCTGCCTCGTAAGCTCAAGGGCAAGCCACTCAGACACCAGCGCCACGGTGCGAAGCCGCTCAAGCTCTATATAAGACGCCGGAAGGTTACGCCCCGCGTACTTTGCAAAGACCCTTGAGACTGCCTTGCCGGTCAGGGCCGGCAATTCCCCGTTCTCTTTTGCCTCTTTGAGCCTTTTTGAGTTTTTAACCTCCTGCCAGAAGAGCTTAAGCGCCTCGTGCACAGCGGTGCCCCTGTCGGCGGGGTCAAAACCGGGCGTCACCTTATCTATGCCGCGAGCGCCTAAACGGTACATGGCAAAGGCCCTGAACGGACAGGCGGACTGCTCTTTTATTATACCGGTTCCACCGCGAAGCACCCCTGTCTCTTCGCTCGATAGCGGCATGTCCGGCTCTTCGGGAAACCGCTCCAGAACGCAGGCGGCATAAAGCCTCTCTTTTAAAGAAGAACCGGGCGTTATATTGAGAGTCTCTTTTCCGGGAAGGACGATAGGAGTTGCGGTTACCCCTCTTAGCAACGGGCTGATAAGATTTTCCGCTCCGTCGAAGGTAGAGGCGTAACTTACCTCGACCTTAATACCGCTCTTTAGCACCCGCTCCAGAACCGTACGCGCAAAGGCCAGCGTCCGCTCAGGAGTGGAATCTTTAAAATTCAGCCTCTTTTGCACCTCTATCTGAATAAAGGGGTTCGGGTTTTGAGGAGCCGGAAGCGTAGAGCTGTCCGCGCCAAGCAGGAGCAGGTGTTCGAAGTGCTGCCCGGCCGCCTCGAAGAGGCCGAGCACCTGAACAGGTGAATTTTGGCTCTCTACCTGATGAACGGTCTCGACGGCAAGCCTCCTTAATTGAGCTACCGCCCCGGAGCGTGTCAACAGGCCGAGCGTATCGTCGAGACAAGAGAACTCGACGAGTACCGACCGCCATGCCTCGACAACCTGATACTCCTCGCTTCTTAACCCGCCACCGTCGGCGCCGCCTGCTCCGGGCCAGCCTAAAAGCCTCAATGCTGAGGCGAACCTGCCAGCCCAGCAGCCCGGATACTCTTTTGAACTCTCTTTTTTTAATAGCTCCACCCACTTGCCGACCTTCGATGTAACTTCTGCCAGCGAACCCTTGCCGTCCTCTTCCAAAAGGTCTTTAAGCTCTTTTAACGATAGGCTTGCTCTCTTCTTGCTCTTCAGGCATACATCGAACCGCGCGATTTCCCCTCTGCACCGCTCACCGGTTGAAATTGAGTAAAGCAGCGGCATGACAGGGCCTGTCTCTGTTTCCGGGGTTACGATTGAAAGAAGAGAGAAGGCCGACCTGACCAGCGGATTATCGTAAAGCGGCGAACCGAGTGAAATATTAAAAACACCCGCAGCACTCTTCCACGGCAACACGCTTAACGGGTCAAGCTCGGCGGAGAACTCCCGCTCTATAACGCCGTGATACCGGTTAAGGTCGGTTACGATAACACCCACGGAGCCGCCCGCAGTTAACTTTTCCCTAACCCGTCTCGCCGCCGCCCTTACCTCCTCCACCTCATCGGCATACTCTTTTATAACCGGTGGCGCTGTCTCGCCGGACGTATCGCTTCCAACGTCCTTTACGTCAACCCCGCTCTCTTTCAGGTAATCGAAAAGCCTCTTAACCGCCGGGGTAAACTCGTCGAAACCGGCAAAGAGCAGAGAGCCGGGCAGTTTAAGTTCGCCCCTTTTTATGCTTTCAGCTACAAGACTCTTTAAAAGTGTAACGTCTGTAAAACCTATAGTTTTCAGTTTGCGGTTGTAAGCGCGAAGCCAGCCCTTAAATGCAAGCGCCTCTTCGCTCATATAAAGTTCGGGGCCGAGCCCGGGAGCGGTTAAACAGTACTCGCCCATAAGTTTATAAGCGCTGTACGACGTTTCGCCTACACCCTGAGCAAAGAGCACTGAACGCTCATCAGCCGTGAAGCCGCGCTCTACTATACCCGTCCACAGGGCGCGCGAACGGCTCTCGGTAAGCACCGGCCCGGCAGAACAGCTCTCTTCATATAATTTAGAGACCCATGCGCCAACGGGCATAACGGGCGGGGTCTCCCACGCGACTTTGCCTGAAGAGAGTTTAAACTCTTTATAAGCCGAGCGCAGGCACTGAGACAACCGCCTGTTAACGGTTACAACGGTAGCCCCGTTACTCAGGGCCTCTACAATATTTTTCAGCCATCCGGTCATCAGTTCGCACCCTCTGCTTTCAACTGATTAAAACAATTTACACTCCATTACTCAACGCTTTTTAAATACGCCATAAAGGCTTTCAGAAAAACGGATACGGCAAGCCATACGTTCGCGGTTATCTGCACAAAAGAAAACAAAATACCCCCTGCGAACGGAAAGAAGCTACCGCGCGCTAATTGTGGTAAGCTAACGGCTCTAAACGGCCTTTCAATCTTTTTATTATCGGAGTTTGAACAGAAGAAGCAATGGCACTTATCAACCTGAAAGACGTAACAGTAAGCTTTGGCTCCGACCCGGTGCTCGATTCGATAAATCTCCAGATAGAGCCGGGCGAACGTGTCTGCCTTGTCTGGCGCAACGGCACAGGCAAGTCAACCCTCATGTCTCTGCTCGGCAGCGAACTTAAACCGGACTCCGGAAAGATAACCGCAACCTCCGGGCTACGCACAGCCACGCTCTCGCAGGAGGTGGAAAAAAAACTTACCGGCAGCCTGTTCGACGTAATAACAGGCGGGCTCGGCAGCGCCGGACGGGAACTCGCAAGATACCACGCTATTTCCAATAGAGTGGCAACCGGAGACTCCGAGGCGCTAAGAGAGCTTGAGTCCGTTCAGCACGCCATAGAGGTTACGGGCGGGTGGAGCGTACACCAGCGGGTAGAGGCCATAATATCGAAACTCCGCCTGCCTGAAGATGGTAGGTACGAAGAGCTTTCCGGCGGACTAAAGCGCAGAGTACTGCTTGGCAGGGCCCTCGTATCGGCGCCCGACCTGCTGCTGCTTGACGAGCCGACAAACCACCTCGACATAGAGTCTATAGACTGGCTCGAACAATTTCTGCTCAACTTCTCTGGAACCCTGCTCTTTATAACGCATGACAGAATGCTGCTCTCCCGCCTCGCTACACGCATTCTTGAACTCGACCGGGGCAATCTTAAAAGCTGGGCGTGCGACTACCGCACGTTTCTTAAAAGAAAAGAGGAGGCCGCCAGTACCGAGACGGAGCATAACAGGCTCTTTGACAAAAAACTGGCCGAAGAGGAGAAGTGGATACGAAAAGGCATACAGGCCCGGAGAACCCGCAACGAAGGCCGTGTTCGAGCGCTTATGGAGATGAGAACGGAGCGCAAAAAGAGACGGAACACAGAGGGCACTCTCAACATATCGCAGCACAACACCGCCCGCTCCGGAGCGCTCGTAATAGAGGCGGAAAAGATCTGTTTTTCGTACGGTACGGAGACCGCCGCCAACAAGCGGAAACCGATAATAGAAAACTTTTCTACAATAATAAAACGGGGCGACAAGGTTGGAATAATCGGCGCAAACGGCGCTGGCAAAAGCACGCTCTTAAAACTTCTGCTCGGCCATATCGCTCCGACCGCCGGCAGAGTAAAATCCGGTACGAATATAGAGGTATCGTACTTCGACCAGCACAGGGCTGAACTTAAAGAAGAGTTGAGCTTGATGGAAAACCTTTTTGACGGTGCCGACCAGGTGATAATAAACGGCAGGGTGCGCCATGCCGTAAGCTACCTGCAGGACTTTCTCTTCGCCCCTTCACGGGCGCGCACGCCCGTTAACGTGCTTTCGGGCGGAGAGCGCAACAGGCTTCTGCTCGCAAAACTCTTTGCCAGCCCCTCCAACGTGCTCGTCATGGACGAACCGACAAACGACCTCGACAGCGAAACGCTCGACCTGTTAGAAGAGCTGCTCTTAAACTACAGCGGCACAATACTGATAGTAAGCCACGACAGGGCTTTTTTAAATAATGTTGCAACCTCTACCATAGTCTTTGAAAAAGACGAAAACGGAAAAGAGGTGATAAACGAATATGTCGGCGGATACGACGACTGGCTGCACCAGCGCCCCGGCAACGCTACGCCTGAGAAAAGCGCAGACAGTACAATAACTTTAAGCGGCTCTACGGATTACACAGAAGCGAGAGAGGTTAAAAGGGGCAGGCCAAAGAGAGTAAAGAGCGAGAGTAAAAAGCTCGGCTTTAACGAGTCGCGCGAGCTTGAGGAACTGCCCGGAGCCATAGAGACGCTTGAGACCGAACAGGAGGAGTTGTACAAATTGATGTCCGGGGCCGATTTTTACAAAAACGAAAAGACGGCGGAGATTACAAAACGGGCCGAAGAGATTGTTAAAATTATTGAGACCTCGTACGCCAGATGGGAAGAGCTTGAGGAGAGGGACGGTTAAAGCGTACGAAGAGTCTACCGGTGAAGATAGGTTAACAGGTAAGAACAATAAAGTGATTAGAGACCGACTATTTTTCGAGGGTTGGTCACTTTTATAAAATATTTAGACCGTGTCTCTACAAAAGCCTAATCGTCATTATGGCGAACTCTTCTTCTGCTCTTTTTCAGCCTGCCCCGCTCTGTCTTTTTATCAGTCCGCTTTGCCCTCTTCGCCCTTGACGGGCGTGTCTTTAAACGCGACTTCTGCTT
>JAJRYL010000055.1 GCA_024275855.1 Deltaproteobacteria bacterium | reverse complement strand
TTCAGTTGTCCCGCTTTCGGAGACGAGCCTATTTCTATGGCGTGCGCCATGCATTCTACCGATCTCGACCAGTTCGTAGGTGAACTGAAAGAGGCGGCTGAAAAGAGCGAGTAGCGCCGTTAGCTTTTAAGAGTACCTTGTTCGATTCTGTTTTTTTCTTTGAAGCTGTTGAGCCTGCTATGGCGGAAGTAGTAAATAGTAAGTTATAATTTAACAGACCTGTTTTTATACTTGACTAATCTACCCCCCCGGCGTAAACTCATTAGTTCTTGCCCCCGTAGCTCAGGGGATAGAGCAATGGATTCCTAATCCATGCGTCGGACGTTCGAATCGTCTCGGGGGCACCAATAAAAATAAGTGCAAGTTTTGAGATTTATAAGAAAAACCCCTTACCTCGGTTTAATTACAAGGTAAGGGGTTTTTCTTGTTTTGTTGCGCGCAGTTGAGTAAATAGAGCTGATTGTGTCCGGTTGGAAACAATTACAACCACAATATGGAGAGGGGTGAAGAGTTATATAATTGTGCGGCATGATAACAGGAATCGAGTAATTATTCTTTAGAGGCAGTATTATAGAGAGAGGAAGCGGCGGAAGTTATTCTTATCCGCTTCGATTTATACGGATATCTGATTTCAAATAAAAAAAGCCCGCCGATCTTTAAGATCGGCGGGCTTTAATAGTAGTTACTTATTTAAAAGTTCTATGCGTTGAACTTTCTTCTTATAAATCCGAGCCCTACAAGACCGCTGCCAAGAAGAAGAAGCGTTGACGGTTCTGGAACAGGCGTACCTGAGAAGGTAGCTGTCGCGGTTCCCGAGAAGCCTGTGCTTCCTGCAACAAAAGCGTCAGCAGGTAAGGAAGGCAGGCTTAGAGTAAAGGTGGTCAAGAGTGAACTGCCGGGTCCGGGTGAGAAGAGCGATCCGCCGGTTATCTCTGTGGTGCCTGAAAGGGAGAGTGATACACCCGGAACGGCCCAACCCGACGCGGTCATTGTAACAAAATTACCGGCGAACAGTAAGGTGCCGGTACCGCCGGAGCCACTGTATACGGAAAAGTCAGGGCTACTCGTACTGGAAGTACCAAACTGCGCTGTAACGGACATGTCGGTCCCGTTAGGGTCGTACGTTACAATGTCGGTGTTGAGAATAATCGACCCGCCTGAACTGGCGCCGCTTGGAGTTATTACGGAGCCTGTGGCAACGGCGGTTGAGCCTGTACCAAGAGTCGTTACGTTATAGCTGAAGTTGCAGGTTCCTACTGTCACATCGATCATTGCCGCCTCTACAGCCGCCGTTGCGAAGAGGCTGACGGTAACTACCGTTATAAAAGCAATGATATTTAACTTTAAGGTTTTCATCGTAATCTCCTAAAAATATTACAGCGTTAGCTGTCAAATTGTTACTTTCTTCTTCTCACAAAACCGAGTCCTACAAGACCACTACCTAAGAGCAGCAGGGTTAAAGGTTCCGGTACTGGCAACGCGCTTTCACCGGAGAATGTAGATGAGGCGATACCGGCAAAGGTACCCATTGCAACGCCGCTTCCGTTATTTACAAAGACGTTTGAGGGAAGTCCTGAAGACGGGTCTGTTATCTTGAATGTGGCTGTCAGGCTGCTTCCGACACCGAGGCCGAATATTGAACCGGCTGTGATGGTTATCGGACCGGAGATAGAGAGTGTAGCGACGCCGCCTCCGCTACCCGAGCCTTCAACACCGAACGCGCTAAGTGCGCCGAAGTTTCCGGCAAAAAGCAGGTTGCCGGCTGTGTCGAAGAGGGAAACGTCGGGGCTGCTTGTTGCCGAGGTGCCAAAAGTTGCAAGTGCGTAACCGTTACCCGGAGTTGTGTCGAAGGTTACTATATCGGTATTTAAGATGATAGAACCACCCGTTACCATTCCGGTTGAGGAGACAACCCCTCCGGTAATGGGGACTGCTACCCCGCCTGTTCCAAATGTCGTTCCGTTAAAGGAATAAGCGTATGTACCTGTTGTAATGCTAACCGGTGCGGCGTATACCGCTGAGCCGGAAAGTAGCAATACAGCTACCAACACGGTTATTTTTAGCAATCCGCTATATTTTGTCCACTGCTGTTTCATAATTAACTTGGTACCCCCTTTACTTTTAAAACCTTAAGGCTCTTTTGCTTCTACAAGCTATGTTTCGTTCGCCTAAAGAGCTTTATATCTTTTCTTTGGTGGATATAAAAAATCTAACTTTAATTAATGCACATAGCGTGCCAAAAAAAGAGTATGCCTTAACCGGTTGATTTTGCTGATTAAAATTATTTTTCGATCTTTAACGGGTCTGAAAATGTGTAAAGATCTAAGTAAGTATACGGGGCAATTGGCTCAATATTTATGTAACTCTAAATATTTCAACAGGTTATGGTGTTATAACGAGTGTAAAGAAATTTTACATCTATTCTTCATTACTACGCTATATGTTCGAAATCTTTTTAAAATCACATACTTAACTCATATTCCTAAGTGTAAAGAAGTTGTACACTATCGAATTAAGATTTGAAATATAGCGGTTTATGCCGACAAAAAAGAGCATTTTAACTCATATTACGCCAGATTGCGCTTTAACAGCTCTTTTCCGTTATTCTAATAAATCCTTGACCTATTTGTAACATCGTTTATAATAAAGGAGATATGGAAGAGAACAAAGACAGATATTTTCTCGTATCTCCGGGCGATGACCAGATAACGAGAACAAGAGCAACGGCGCGGCGCTACCTGTGGATGCGTGAGGATAACGGGCAGTGGGTGCGTATACTCAACCAGAGCTGGAGAGAGCGGCATAGCAATGATATTATACAGCTCTGCACAAAGGTTGAGAGCCCTTTGCTGCTCGACTGGTCTTTTGCTTATCTATATAAGAACGATTATCAATCGGGTTGGCTCAACCGTAATGGCCGCTTCTTCGGTTGTCCTGAAAATTATCACGATAAACTCGCCCACTTCGTTCTTTTCTTAAAGGTCGGCGAATTAGAGCGAACCGGCTGGGTAAGGGTTAACAACCCGCTTTATTATTCGCACGAAAAGAGACTGAGCGAAGAGCAGAAAAACTGGTTATCTTCCAACGGGCACAAGGTCTACGGTTGATATTCGTTCAGGGTATACTCTAATACGGAACAGACCCTCCTGTGTAATACAACTTACTCCATCCGTCAATTTAATTTTAAGTTTTTTTGCTTACTGCTGATATAGTAGTATATTCGATAATTATTTTTAATGAGGTTGTATGAGTCAGCAGGATCCGCACAGCATAAATAAACGGAACTTCTACAGGGTGCTATACCCTGAAAGGGAGCGCCCCAGTTTCGTCTCTGACGATAAGGTTGAGTACTGTGTGCTCGATATTTCCGAAAAGGGCATGCGTCTGTTGAAAAACGAAAAGGCGCCTTTAGAGATAAGTTCTACCCTTAAGGGCTCCGTTGTGCTGCACAGTTCAGGCAGTGTAAACGTAATAGGTAAGATAATACGCGATACCGAAGACAGTCTTGCCGTTCTTCTGCGTGTCGGAATACCTTTCAGCCTTATTATTAACGAACAGCAGTACCTCCAGCAGGTAAACAAGTATATAGATTGATATTATCCATTCACCGCTCTTCGTTATTCCCTGTCACTCTTTTATAACCGTCATACTTCTTGCCTCCGGCGCCTGTTGCCGCTGCCGTAACTCTCTCTTTAGGGGGTAGTGGAGATAGGTTTTAGCGAGGATTTCAACAGTCCGTCTATCTTTGAGATAATCTCTTCTATACTTGCCGGTTTTGTAAGGTATTTAACGTTGTTGTCGCGAAAGAAGGCGGCGTGCTGCGGCGTTACGAGACCTGTAAAGAAAAGAAATCTCTTGTTGGCGTCAATATCCGTCTCTTTAACTCTGTTGAAAAATTCAATTCCACCCATTACAGGCATATCTATATCAGTAATGGTTATATCGTAATATCTGGCGCTGAACTTCTTAAGGGCCTCTTTACCGTTGTACGCGCAATCGACGACACCCTTGCTCTCAAGTATAGCCTTTAACATATCCACTATAATATTTTCGTCATCTACGGCAAGTAGAAAACGGTCGGCCCATAGATCAGGCAACCGTCCGATCTTTTCTATAAGGCCTGCTGCCTCTTTCGAGTCTCCAAGGCTGAGGATGTACTCTTTTATTCGTCCCTTGTGCTGTTGCATCTTAACAGGCAGATTCTCGAATTCTTTACTCAAATCTTTGCTTGAGTTTACGGCATAGAGCAGATAAGTGTTCCACTCGGAGTACTCAGCTTCTATAATATGCTCAAGAAACTCTCTTTTAGTGGCCTCTCCCGAGTCAAATTTTTTCATACAGTCGCTAAGAAGGGTCTTTATTCTCCTCTTCGACTCTACATCCACCTTTACAAGCGAGGTTTGAGGCGTATTGAGGGCTACGTGGTTGATATTGCACGCGGCTACTCTTTTCATAACTTCTACATGCCATAATTCATCTTCGGCTAATTGATTGGCAAGGTATGCAAGCCCGGCGTCATGCGAGAAGTAATCGGCGGCGTTAATGTAAAAATCGGCCGCGGTACGCTCAAAGTCGACCAGCCAGTCTATGATCTTTTCCATAGTTTCTCTCCTGTAATCCTCTTCGAGTAAGTTATGTTACTATGTAAATATTATAACAGGGTTTTTATAAGTTGACTACTTGCGGTCTCTATTTTTCT
>JAJRYL010000399.1 GCA_024275855.1 Deltaproteobacteria bacterium | reverse complement strand
GGCGGGCTGCTGGTAACCACCCGTGTTTTAGAGAGTGTGCTCAACGTTGTTGAGGGCAGGGTTCGGCTTGCCGCACCGGGCGAGTTTACAGAGCGCGCTTTTATTAACGGCAAACTCGATCTTACTCAGGCAGAGGCGGTAATAGATGTTATTAAGGCGTCAACTGACGGTGCGCTGCGCTCGGCCCGGGCCCGGCTCGACGGAACTCTGTCCGACGAGATAGATTCTATTAAGGGCCGGCTTGTAGACCTTCGTGTCGATATAGAGGTTAGTCTCGATTTTCCTGAAGACGAACTTGTTGATTCTCCCCAAGAGCCCTCTTCGTTACAGACAGAAGTTGCCGACGGCCTGAAAAAAGCTATAGAGGGCATACAAAAACTTTTAGCTACCTATGACGAAGGACGGGTTTTAAAAGACGGCATAAGGGTGCTTATTCTCGGCAGGCCGAACGTAGGCAAGTCGAGCCTTCTGAACATGCTGTTGAAGGTCGAGCGGGCGATAGTAACGCATCTGCCCGGCACAACGCGCGATTTAATAGAGGAGCCTTTAAATATTCGCTCTATCCCCGTGCGTTTAATCGATACCGCCGGCCTGAGAGAGACCGCCGACCTCGTAGAGTCCATAGGCATAGAGGCGGCGAGAAAGCAGATAGAGTCTGCCGATATACTTATTTTTGTAACAGATCTTTCAACCCCGGAAAGTTTCGGGCAGGATAAAAAGATATTAGATAATAT
Organism: Deltaproteobacteria bacterium; assembly: GCA_024275855.1. GTDB lineage: Bacteria > Desulfobacterota > GWC2-55-46 > GWC2-55-46 > JADFVP01 > JADFVP01. Next base: position 1,281 of record JAJRYL010000399.1, on the reverse strand, counting down.
ACAAGGCAAGAAGGTACTGATAGTCGGCAATAAGCGCGACATATCGCCGGAGACCTCTTTTAAAGAGTTGCAAAAGACCTTTTCAGGGGTTACGAGCATCGCTATTTCGGCTCGTTCTCCTGTCCCGGAAACGGTATCCGGCCCGTTAAAGAAGGAGCAAAAAATAGTAGAGACAAGCGGAATAGAGAGGCTTGAAGAGGCTATATTCTCACTCGCTACCGGCAGGGACGCAACCGGCGCGCTGCCCGGTCTGTTCGGTTCGGCGGTAATAACCCGGCTTCGGCATAAACGTTCTTTAGAGGCCGCGCTGACAGCGCTTCTCCGTGCACGGTCCGCTCTTGTCTCGTCGGCCCCGATAGAACTTCTCGCCACAGATCTTCTTTTGGCGGTAGACCGCCTCGGCGAGGTAACGGGGGAGGTCACCACGGAAGATATACTGACTAAAATATTTTCCGAGTTCTGTATCGGCAAGTAAACCGTCCTCTCCCTGTGCTCTAACGTACTTTGATGTAAAAGAAGAGCTGACCACGGTTTTTATTTACCCGGCAGGCGCTGTATAGTGCCGCTACCTGCGCAATGCGACACACGGTGTTATCTTTGTAGTTAACCCTGTCTTTTCGTTAAATAGCGAAACAGCGGGTCAACACTCCACCTATTGCACCAAACAGAACACTTTCCACCCGCACATGCCTTTTTTAATAAGCGGCATAAGCCCTCCTTAAGGCTTAATGCAATACAGACGTGTAAAAAAAATCAAGTAGTGTAAAAAATATTTACACATTCGACTAAATCACTTAACTATTTGAAATATCAACGTTTTGTTCCTCTTTTACCGTTTTTCCCGGCCCTATACTGTCTATCTTCTTTACACCTTAAAGTATCACTATTCGGTCTTTTGTAACCCAAACCTTCTCTTTTTTGCAATTAAATCAAACACTTATATAATAAGTAGTATGGTGGCATAATTATTGCACCGTTTTTTTTCGGTATCATTTTAAATGTCGAGCATACCTTATATTCACAATACTTGAGCAGCAGTATTGTGAAAGAGTATTATATTGAAAAAAATATAGGCAAAATTATTCAGGAGGACTAAATATGAAGAGATACTTCAGGTTTTTAAACCGTACAATGCTTGCCGGGCTTGCCGCCGCGCTGCTTACTTTTACAGCCTCCACCCCGGCACATGCGTTGATTGCAACCACCTCAACAACCCTTACCGTTGACGGCGGCTCTACATTTATTCAGAGCCTCAGTGCGATATCGTATGTATATGAATAT
>JAJRYL010000054.1 GCA_024275855.1 Deltaproteobacteria bacterium | reverse complement strand
GAGAGATAGAGTCGGTCGGCGGCGACATAAACGCCTACACCTCTTTCGACAATACGGTCTACCACCTCGTTGTGCCGTCTCGCCACTTCAGTACGGAGCTCGACGTTATCTCCGACTCTATACAGCACTCGGCCTTCGACCCCGGCGAGCTTTCCAAGGAGCTTGAGGTGGTGCTCGAAGAGCTTAGAATGAATAAAGACCGTCCGGGCAGAAACCTCTTCAAGTCCGCCCTCTCCACCTCTTACTCGACACACCCGTACGGCAGGCCGGTAATCGGTTACGAGTCCGTAATTGAGAACCTGTCGCGGGAGAAGATATTAGAGTTCTTTCATCAATGGTACGTGCCTAACAATATGACGCTTGTAATAGTCGGAGACGTAGACGCGAAGGCGGTTTTAAAAGAGGTGAAAGCGAGCTTTAAAGACTTTAAAAAGAGAAGGATCAAAAAAGTAAAACGAGCGGAAGAACCGGCTCAGCACGGGCTTCGCACCTCAATAGAGCTGTTTAAGACGGCAGAGGCGCACTTTGCCCTCTCCTTTCATATACCCGACATAAAGAGCGACGATACTTACGCTATAGACGTATTGGAAGGCGTGCTTGGCGGTACCGAGACCTCGCGCCTCTATAAAGACCTTAAGGTAGAGTCGTCCCTCGTTCACTCGATTTCTACCTACGCCATGACGCTAAAAGAGCCGGGACTCTTCCTGATTATCGGAGTAGCCGAGTCCAAAAACCTCAATAAGATCGTAGAGAAGGTCTATGCCGATATAATCGAGCTTGGCAGAACCGGCCCTACGAACGAAGAGCTTAGGCGTGTGCGCCTCGGCCTCGAATCCGGCTTTATCTACTCGCGCGAGAGCATGCGGGGCATTGCGAGTAAACTCGGCTACTACGAAACCACGCTCGGTGACCTGAAGTTCGAGCGTAAGTACCTTAAAGGCATACGCGCCGTCACACCCGAAGATGTCAGGAGGGTTCTGCAAAAGTACCTTACGATAGAGAACATGAGCGTAACGATGCTACTGCCCGAACCGACAGAACAGAAGAATGAGGAAATAATTATCAGCGAGGCCGACATTGAGGCCGCGCTCAAAAGGAGCTTAAATAGCTTTAAAGACTTAAAGAGCGCGACAAGCGAAGTACCCGTAAAACTCTCTCGCGAGCAGTTAAAAGAGGGCACAAAGACCGTGCTGCCCGACGGTATCACCCTTATCGTAAAAGAGGCGCACGCCAACCCAACTGTAGCCTTTTACGCGGCGGTTCCGGGCGGGCTCCGTTTCGAGAGCAGAGAGAAGAACGGGGTAGGCAACTTTACCGCCGCCATGCTCAGAAAAGGCACGAAAAGGCGGACCTACAAAGAACTTGCCGTCGCTTTAGAGGAGCTTGCCGGAGGGGTCTCCGGCTTTTCGGGCTGGAACTCAACCGGCGTAACCGGAAAATTTCTTTCGCGCGACTTCGATAAAGGACTGGCTCTTTTTCACGAGGTGCTTACGGAACCGTCCTTCCCGCAGCTTGAGATAGAGAACGTGCGTAAAGACCTGCTCGCCGCAATAAAGATGCAGGAGGACTCGCTGCCCAAGTACACCTTCAGGCTCTTTTTAAAGAACCTCTACAGAAAACATCCGTACGGTATGCCGACCATAGGCACAAAAGAGTCTATAACCAACATGACAAGGGACGACCTTGTAAAACATTACAAAGACTTTTTCGTGCCCGAGCGTATGGTGATAACGGTTGTCGGCGATGTGGATACAGAAGAGGTAAGAAGAAAAGTAACAGAAATATTTAATGGCTACGACGCAAAGGGCGTTAAGCTGAGCACGCCGCCCATCGAGTCCCGGCGCGATACCCCGCAACAGGTGAGCGAGAGAAAAAAGAAGGCGCAGACGCATGTCGTAATCGGTTTTCTCGGCACGAGTATCGGCAGCGACGATTAGTACGCCCTGCGCGTACTCTCCGACATTCTCTCCGGCCAGGGAGGCCGCCTCTTCGTTCACTTAAGAGACCGGCTCTCGCTCGCTTACTCCGTGCACGCCTTCTTGAAAGAGGCCAAAGACCCCGGAGTTTTCGCCGTTTATATAGCCACCGCGCCTGAGAAGAAAGAGCGGGCTATTAAAGAGATAGAAAAAGAGCTTAAAGAAATATCGACCAACCCCGTTACGGACGCCGAGCTGAACAGGGCTAAAAATTCGATAATCGGCGGTTACGAAATAGGGCTTCAATCCGTCTCCAACCTCTCAGGTAGTTTAACCAACTTCGAGCTGTACGTACAGGGTTACAACTTCGGAAAAGAGTTTACGCGCAGGATCGAGGCGGTTACCAAAGAAGATATTTTACGAGTAGCGAAGAAGTACCTTAAACTGAGCACCGCTACGATAGCTATAGTCGGGCCGGATGAAAAGCCCAATAAAGAACCCAAATAAATAAAACGGCAGGAGGTTACAGGTATGAAGACGCTAAAAAATTTAACGATTACGACGGCTCTGGTTTTTGCCGTCTTGCTCTTTACTCAACCCGTAAGCGCAGGCGGCGCCGACTCCAAAAGGCTCGACAGTATAGAGCGCGAGTTCGGCCCCGTGCTCTCCCTGAGCGGTACGCCCGCGGCTAAAGAGATAAACGCGATAGCCAACCTTATAATGCCCGGAAGCGGCATGATGACTATAGACCTTAAACACGCCAGCGGTGAGCTTTGCATGCTCGAACCGGACACGAAGAGAAACATGGTTCACTTCTCTCCTAACCCTGAAGAGACAAAGGAAGATATAATCTACTTTATTAACCCGACCGACTTGAAGGCTGCCGGACTGCGCGTAAAAGAGCTGCCGAAACTACCGGGCGAACTGAACAGGATGGAGCCGCTTAAATGGTACTACTACGACGGCAAAACAAAAGAGCCGCACCACGGCAGGAGGCTCGGCAGCGACTTTCTTGTAATGGCCATAGACGTTAAGTAACTTAAAAGATTCTATACTCTTATAATAAACAGAAGAAGCCCCTCTCTGAAAAGAGCGGGGCTTTTTTTACTTTCATATAAATCTCAACCGGCATGGGCCGTGTAGGGAGAAGACTAAAAAGTAACTAAGTACAAAAGGCTCTTCAACAGAATGAATCAACAAGGGGCCGCAAGAAGTTTTTAAGAGCCGGCGAGGTTTGCTCAAGAGTAGTACGCAGCCTCTTTTAAGCCGCCCTCTTTGGCTATGCGGTAGAGCAGATGAGAAAAACCTCAGCCTATAATATAAAGATTAACAACGCCGCCTACATGGGTAAAGACCCACAGGAGCACGAATATCCAGCCGTAGAACCGGTGGCGCGCGTTGAACCGCGCCCTGAACCCAACGGGGTTCGTCTTTGTCTTCTCGCCTATTTTACGGGTGAGAAGCACAAGCGAAGAGCCGAGCAGGGTTGCAAGAGCTATTGTGCCGTGAATAGCGAGCCACAGGGCCAGCGACTTGGGTACGGTTAAAGGAACGCTCCTTAAAAAAGTGCCCGAAAGGTAGAGCTGCACAAAACCCCAGCCGCCGACCACCATTGTAAACATCATCCACTTATGGCAGCCCTCGAACCTGTCCGGATTACTCCGTATAAGTATAACCGCGGTCACAAGCAGAATAATCGCTACTATACCCCAGACATGGCCGACCGCCGAAAAGATATTTTCGTAATTTAAGATTATAAAACCTCTTCACAAAGTTTTTAACGCACTTCTTTATAGACCTGTCTACTTGTTAAAGAGCGGAAATTCAAGATACGGCCTGTCGTCGGTAACCACCTTGTACCTGTCCGGGTCTCCAAGCAGTCCGATGCCTCTTCCTATAAGCCGCGGTTGAGTCCGGTAAAGTATCTTCATCCACCGGTCATTCAGGTTAGAGACCTTCGAGAGCCGCTCTTTAACCTCTTTGTCGCCCTCGGTGTAAGATGTTGAACTCGCGACAAGGGAGTAACCCGCGCCCTTGAAGGGCGGCTTCCAGAGGCTTACATAGGGGAAAACATCGATAGCCGTTCTTAAAAGCAGCTTTAACGAGTGCATGTCCGCGCTGTAAGGAACACGCAAAAGCAGTATTCCGGTGGGGTTAAGCCTCTCTTTTACTATGTTGAAGAAGTCGGCGGTGTAGAGGTTTACAGCGCCCGTGCCGTAAAGCGGCGGGGTCGGGTCTATAAGCACAACGTCGTACGGTTTAGTGGCCGAGAGCAGGTAGTTGCGTCCGTCCGCTATAATAATCGTGCCGTTACCGTTCTTCAAGGCCATCGGGGCGGACGGATTGAACTTGGCGAAAAGCTCGGCTACGCTCGGCACCAGCTCCACAACCTCTACTTTAAGTTCCGGGTAATGGTCGAGGGCAAGGGTGAACGTATGGCCTATGCCGAGCCCTATAATCAGCAACCTCTCGGGGTCGGGCCTCTGCTCCTTCATAAGCAGCAGCGGCAGGTGAAGCATCCAGGGGGTAAGGTGCAGCCCGGTGCCGGAGATGTTTCTGAGGTTTATATGCAGCCCCCTGTCCTTGCTGTTGCCCTTTGCCTCCAGCAAAGTGACGTTAACGTCCGGGTCTTCCCTGTAGGCGAGCACGTTCGTTCCCTTGTTCGCGCTTTTAATCGCGTAAATATTAGGGTCCGGCAGCAGAGCAGACGCTCCCGCTCCGATAAAGAGCGTGACAATAACTAAGACCGCGACAAACACTCTTTGCCGCAGGTGCTCCCGGTTGAGGTAGATAATAAGAAGCCCGTTGGCAAGGTAGAGCAGAAGTATAAATATAATAGAGTTTTTCGTGCCGAGCGTCGGCAGAAGAAGAAAACCGCCGGCGAGCGCGCCTATAATGGAACCGACCGTATTCCCGGCGTAAAGCTTGCCTGTTCTGCCCCCGAAATTAGCGAACTCCTTGCCCGCCCACTGAGCGATAAACGGAAAACCGGCGCCCATAAAGAAGGTGGAGGGAACCAATATGAGAAGTATCCAGAGCGACTGTTCGAGAATAATAGAGGGCTGAACGATTAAAAGCCCGAGCTTTGGAAGCAGCTTGTTGTAGTGACGGACAAAGAGAAAGATCAGGAGCAGGCCGAGCCCGGTTGAAAGACCGGCGAGCGCCTGGCAGATACCGAAACCCAAAGCCGCGCTCTTCGCCTTAAAGGCCCACTTTCGGGCAACCCAGCCGCCTGCCGATATACCGAAGAGAAAGATAGCGAGTATAAGCGCGAAGGCGTAGGTAGAGTTTTCAAGGTACGGGGCGAACAAGCGTATCCAGACCATCTCTACGGAGAGGGCCAAAAAACCGGAGAGAGCGAAACCCCAGAAAAGAGTAGACTTGAGCACCGGGCTTTTCACTCCCACCGCCGCACCGGGTTCCGGTTCTGTATCGGTAACAGGCGCCTCTTCAAAAGCGCCGAAAGAGCCTCTTCTGCCGATAATGACCGCTACTATTCCAATAGAGATATTAACAGTAGCGGCAACAAGAAGCGTGGCGTAGACGCCGAGAAAAGCGATAAGAAAAAAGCCGGTTACAAGCGAGCCTGCGGCGGCTCCAAGCGTATTTAACGAGTACAGAGCGCCTAAGTCTATTGCCGAGCGTTCCTTTACCCTTGTAAGCGCGCGGGCGAGCAGCGGCAGCGTCATGCCCATAAGTATAGTCGGAGGCAGAAGCAGCGCTATGGCTATTACTATTACCCACGGGCTGAAACCGTAATAGGG
>JAJRYL010000398.1 GCA_024275855.1 Deltaproteobacteria bacterium | reverse complement strand
TTACCGGCTGCCGGCAAGCCCCTTAAAGTCGGTGCCCGACGGACTCTGAAAGATAGACAGGTCGAACATAGGTATTACCGCCAATATGTGGTCGAAGATATCCGCCTGAATGGACTCGTACCTTACCCAGTTCTTGTCGGTAGTAAAAACGTATATCTCTATCGGCAGGCCGTACTCCGTAGGGGCAAGCTGGCGCACAAGCAGCGTCATATTTCTGTTTATCATCGGATGCCCCTTAAGGTAAGCCTCAAGGTACGCCCTGAAGGTTCCGACGTTCGTAAGGCGGCGGCCGTTTACAAGCACGGAGTCGTCTATCGAGTGCGCCCTGTTGTACTCGGTTATCGCGTTTAGCTTGCTCTCTATGTACCCCTTTATTACGTCTATTTTAGAAAAACGCTCTATCATCTCTTCCGTACAGAGCCTGATAGTAGAGATGTCTATAAAGACAGAGCGCTTAATGCGCCTGCCGTCGCTCTGCTCCATACCGCGCCAGTTTTTGAACGAATCGCTTATAAGGGCGTAAGTCGGCACAGTGGTTATCGTCTTATCGAAGTTCTGAACCTTTACGGTGGCAAGGGTAATCTCAAGCACGTCGCCGTCGGCCCCGTACTTCGGTATCTCTACCCAGTCGCCGTGAGCTATCATTTTGTTGCTTATAAGCTGAATACCGGCGACAAAACCGAGAATAGAGTCTTTAAAGATCAGAAGCAGTACGGCGGTAAGCGCGCCGAGGCCGCTTATAAGGTAAACCGGGCTCTTGTCGAGGATAATAGAAATTATGAAGATAAGGGAGAAGAAGTAGATAACGATTTTCAGAATCTGAACAAAACTCTTTATCGGCAGCTCCTTGGAGACCTCAAAGGTTCTATAGATGTCGAGCACGGCGTTTAAGAAAGAGTCTATAACTAAAAGCCCGATAACGACCATATAGATCATGGAACCGTGTACGATAATACCTGAGAAGGTTTCGAAACCGTCAAGCGCAACCGGAGTAAGCAGGTATATTACGATGGCCGGGGCAAAGTGCGAGAGCTTGGTGAAGACCTTGCGCTCTAAAAATATATCGTCTATCTTTGTCTCGGTTCTTCCGACAAGGTAGGTTACACCAAGTAGCACAAACCTCTTTGCGATTATATTGGCTATAAAACTTAACACCACAACGGCCGCCAATGCGCCGCCGCGCAGCACAAGCTCCGTTATCGACGGGCTTAATCCGAGGGTCGAAAACCAGCCCTCTATAATTTTAAAGTACTCCATTTAAACAGACCCTTATCCCGCGTAAAAAGATAGACTTTTCAACTCCGCCAAAGCCCGGCAACCCCGCACGTACGAATCGGTGAAAAAAATCATAAATATACAATACAATCGAATTGAACAGATAGTCAACCAAGATATGTAAAAACAGACGGCGTACGGCGGTTTTACGGCTGCATTCAAAAGATCTTTTCTACCTGCCCTTGACATTGACCGACCAGTCAACTATAATCATTTTCATGGAACGAACATGTAATACAAAAGAACGTCTAATAGATGCAGCTACACGCCTTATCTGGGAAAAGAGCTACAATACCGTAAGCGTTGATAGAATCTGTAAAGAGGCAGGGGTCAATAAGGGGAGCTTTTACTACTTCTTCCCCTCCAAAGAGAGCCTTGCGCTCGAAGCGCTCGATTCCTTATGGGAAAAGAGTAAAGATAAAATCTTCAAACCGGCTTTTTCCAGCGGCCTGCCGCCGCTTGAACGCTTTAACCGCTTCTTCTCCAGCTCCTTCAAGGTTCATTTTGATAAAAAGAGAGAGTGCGGAGGGGAACTCGGCTGCCCTTTCGGCAACCTCGGCAGCGAGGTCGGAGTTGACGAAGAGGTTTTGCGAAATAAAGTCTCCGATGTTTATAAAGAGATCGGCGCATACTTCGAGAGTGCTTTACTCGATGGAATCGAGTGCGGGGTTATCCATTGCGACTCCCCCGCTTCAACCGCGCAATCACTGGTCGCGCTCCAGTCCGGGGTGCTGCTTCTCGGCAAGATCAATAACGATATAGAGGTCTTGCGCCTCTTCATACCGGGTGCGGCCGGGCTGATAGGTGCCGACGTTCTCGGCGGGCTGCTTGTGCCGGCTTTAAAGAGCCGGGCCGGGTAGAGGCACAAAGACTTACGAAATCTAAGAGTGTAAAGCTCGTTTTTTTTACGCCCCGATTAACTGACCGGTCAATTACCAACCGCACTCTATTAGACGGCTCAAAAAAAAAGGAAGGTACGAAAATGAGTTTGAAAAAGGTCTTGCCGCCTGCCGTGAGTCATCAAAGAGGCGTACTGCGGTTAATCTTCTATTTCACGCTATTGGCAACGCTCTTCGTAAACGGACAGCAGAACTTAAAGATAGAGGTTACGTAGATAGAGTCCGTTGCCTGAGAAAGGCTGGCGGCGTAAACAGAGGGATAGAACAGTTTATTTAAACCATGCCGTTTTGTGCGGCAGACAAAAAAACGGGAGAAGGTATGAAACTCAAAAGTAAGGTAGCGGTGATAACAGGTGGAAACAGCGGTATAGGGCTTGCCACGGCAAAAGAGTTTAAGGCAGATGGCGCGGAAGTTGTAATCTTCGGGCGCAATAAAGAGAGATTGGATAAAGCCGAGTCGGCCATAGGAGCAAACGTGCTTGCCGTTCAGGGAGACGTTAGGAATACGAAAGATATTGAACGGCTCTATGAGTTGACAAAAGAGAAGTTTGGTAATATCGATATACTAATCGCCAACGCCGGCATGGGCAGGCTTGTGCCGATTGAGGCGACTGATGAAAAACTTTTCGACGAAATATCTGATATCAACTTTAAGGGCCTCTACTTTACGGTACAAAGGGCGCTGCCTTACCTGAATGACGGTGCGTCGATTGTGCTGGTCTCGTCGGTGGCTAACCAAAAGGGCTTTCCTAACTTCTCCGTATACGGCGCGACAAAGGCCGCCGTTCGCTCCCTTGCAAGATCTTTCTCAGCCGAGCTTCTGCCAAGAGGTATAAGAGCGAACGTACTTAGCCCCGGACCGGTCGATACGCCAAT
>JAJRYL010000397.1 GCA_024275855.1 Deltaproteobacteria bacterium | reverse complement strand
TGGGACTACCTGTGCGGAACATACCGTGCCCAACCGTCTCTTTCCCATAAGGATATGTCTATCGGCCTAAAAGAGTATCGCAAAAAAGAAGAGCTTACATTGCCGTCTTTGATTAAGCTCCCCTTTATTTCACGTACCGGCAAGGCCGGCGGCACGGATTAAAGATAAAACCGCAAGCTTGAATTATATAGAGTGGAATCAAAAAAGTTTCTGTAATAGACTCAAGGTATAAGGCCGACAGAAAAGTTCCCCGGCAGGCCGGACTTGCCGTATTTTATTCAGACCTGACACAGAGCGGTTTTAAGCTCCGGCAAACGTGCCCTGCAACACGAATACGGCTCACCTTATAAAAGGAGCATAAATGACTTCCGACACCAGCATTAAAAAGACGCATGACGCCTTTTTCCATACGGCCTGCAGCGAGCTCGACTATAAAGACGATATCTTTCAATTGCTGCTTGTGGCCAACAGGGAGATCCGTCTCGAATTGCCGCTTAGAAAAGATGACGGCTCGTTAGTAGTCTATAACGCCTACCGTGTTCAACATAACAATACGCGCGGCCCCTACAAGGGGGGGCTGCGCTACCACCCTTGCGTTACTATGGAGGATGCACGCGGCCTTGCGTGCCTTATGTCGCTCAAGACCTCGCTGATGGATATTCCGCTCGGAGGAGCCAAGGGGGGTATAGATTGCGACCCGTCGAGTTTGAGCGACCGTGAACTTGAAAAGTTGACGCGCAAGTTCACCATGAAAATTCATCGCAATATCGGTCCCAATATCGACATACCCGCCCCGGACATCGGCACGGACGCCAGGGTTATGGCCTGGATTCAGAATGAATATTCGAAAATATACGGCCACACCCCTGCCGTAGTCACGGGCAAACCGGTAGTACTCGGTGGTTCAGAGGGCCGGGAGGAAGCTACAGGAAGAGGCGTAAGCATTATTATGCAGGAGTATTCACGCCATAACGCTCTCTCTCTTGCGGGGAAGACAGCGGTTATACAGGGTTATGGTAACGTTGGCAGCAATACCGCGCGCATACTTAACTCTATGGGTGTACATATTATCGCCGTCAGCGATTCCCGCGGAGGCGCCTTCAACCCGTCGGGGCTGGACCTGGAGAAGGTTGACGCAAATCGGCGAAAATACGGCACCGTGGCAGGAACGGAAGAGACTGAAAGTATAGATAACAAGACCCTGCTCGCGCTTGTTTGCGACTACCTGATCCCGGCCGCGCTCGGCCATGTTATCGATGAAACGAACGCGGGAGAGATAAGGGCCGGGGTAATAGTAGAGGCCGCTAACAGCCCTGTCACGCACGAGGCTCACGAGATACTCAACGACCGCGGCATTCATGTTCTTCCCGATATTTTAGTTAACGCTGGCGGTGTTGTCGTAAGTTACTTTGAGTGGGTTCAAAATCTACAGCAATTCTCATGGCCCGTGGAAACGATACAGCTCAGGTTGCAGGAAAAACTTCAGACAGCCGCCAAAAAAGTATTTACGATGGTGGATGCGGAAAAGACGACATACAGGTGCGCCGCTTACAAAGTAGCCACCGAAAGGCTAAAAGAGGCCTTCTTCGCTACCGGGTTCTAAGACTTCGGACTTAGAATTGAACGGCTCTAACGCTCAGTCTTAATTGTACAGTTTTGCGCTCTCTCATAATTGATTGGAGTAATATGAAAAAAAACGAAAAAACCATAAAAAATAGATGCTGGGAGGTTATAGAACTGCGTGGGCATATTATAGATTCGCTTACGCTCTCAAAGCTCTTTGACGAAATAATCGCGCGCGGCGGCAACTACGTCTCGGAAGATATCTCGATAGGCAGAACAAAAGAGAACCCGAGTTACGCGAGGATAAGGGTCGAGGCGCCGACAAAGAGAGAACTCGACAATATTCTCACACGCCTCTTTGAGTTGGGCGCTGTACCGGTAGAGAGCAGACCGGTTTTGCTAAAAGAGTCTCCCAAAGACGGGGTCTTCCCGGACGGCTTTTACTCCACCACAAATTTTGAGACCGCCATTCTCTTTAACGACGAGTGGATCACCGTAAAAGATATCTCAATGGACAGCGCTATTCTTTTATTGAAGCCCGAAAGCGCGACGCCCGTACCGAGAGCGATAAAGATGAAGGACGTTAAAAAGGCGCAGAAGATTGTGGTCGGCTCATCGGGTGTCAGGGTAAAGATGCCGGAGAAGGAGGCCGGAAGCGGAGCCTTTGAGTTTATGACAAGCGGCGTTTCATCTGAAAAACCGGTTATTACGCTCATAAACGCTATAGCCGACGAAATCAAGGCCTTAAAAAAGAACGTCTCCTCCGGCACTAAAGAGCCCCCGAAGATACTCTTTGTCTGCGGCCCGGCAATCGTACACACAGGCTCAAGGCTCGACCTCGCCTGTCTAATAGAGAAAGGCTACATAGACCTGCTCTTTGCCGGCAACGCGCTCGCCGCGCACGACATAGAGGCCTCGCTCTACGGAACATCTCTTGGCGTATCTCTCAGCGAGGGGGTAAGCGTATTCGAAGGGCACAACCACCACCTTAGGGCAATAAATACCGTAAGGGGTGTAGGCGGAATCAAAGAGGCGGTCGATCGAGGAATAATCAAAGACGGCATCATGTACTCATGCGTAAAGAACGGAGTCGATTTTCTTCTTGCAGGCTCTATACGAGACGACGGCCCTTTGCCGGATGTAATAACCGATACGCTAAAAGCGCAGACTCTGATGAGAGAAAAACTGAAAGGGGTAAAGTTCGTGGTGATGATCTCCACTATGCTGCACTCCATTGCCGTAGGCAACCTGCTGCCCGCGAGCGTAAGGACAGTATGCGTCGATATAGACCAGTCTACGATAACAAAACTGGCCGACCGCGGCACTCATCAGGCGACCGGGCTTGTGCTCGACGCAGGAACATTTCTTAGAGAACTCTGTAAAAGGCTGCCATGAACAGAGCGCTTATGTGCAACCCCCGATACTATACGGTCGATTACGAGATCAACCCGTGGATGCATGTAAGGGAGAAGCCCGACACTCGCC
>JAJRYL010000396.1 GCA_024275855.1 Deltaproteobacteria bacterium | reverse complement strand
TTCGAGCGCGGCAGCTCTTTTTTCCGTACCGCTCTGCCGGGCAGGGGTTCGTTCTAATCTTGCGTTAATTGAATGTTTACTACTATAATAGTACCGTATATAAGTGCGAAGCAGGGTCTAATCAGAGGGCGAGAGCCACGGGGGGAGATTATGAAAAAGAAACTGACAGGTTTGCTCTTTTTTGTTGCCGTTTTAGGTTTTACAGGTACTGTTATGGCCGAGGACGGTGCCGGGCTTTATAAGACAAAGTGTCTGGTATGCCACGGAATAGAGGGTAGAGGCACGGCATTGGCGCCCGGTTTTAAGGAGAGTGTATTTATAAATTCCAGCACGGATAAAGAGATAACAGATGTTATCTTAAATGGAAGTAAGGGTACCGTTAAAAAGTTTACCTTAAGCATGCCGCCGCAGAAACTTGATGAAGCTGAAGTCAAGAGCCTTGTAGAGTACCTTAAGGGGCTTGCTAAAGTCGATTGACAGTCTGTTTTTAACGGAGCGAACGTCTGGCAGGGGAGCGATGCAGACTCTCTTTGTCATTTTTGATATCCGTTGCTTAACAGGGGCGCAAAGAGAGAGTGTAGTAAAGAAAGGAGAAGCCGTCCGGTTTTTATCAGACCGGACGGCTTCTCTTATTTCGCTCGTCGTGCGGCGTTACCGGAGAAGGGCGCAAGTTATCGCGATAAAGATCGTACGACTTTTAATAAACTGTATGGCGGTTTGTTACAGCGGCGGGAAAATCGTGGGAAAAAAACTTGTCGAACTTTTACAACAGGCGAGCGCTACCGCCTGAGTATCTTTTCGGCAGAGACCAGGTGGCGCGACATGCCGAGGTCGGAGGCGCTGAAACCGAGCGCGAGACCCACCATCTGCGCAAGGTGAAAAACAGGCAGCTCTATCTCTGCCCCGAGCTGCTTCTCTGCGGCGCTCTGATAATTGTCGAGGTTTATGTGGCAGAAAGGGCATGGCGTAACAATACACTCGGCACCCATTGTCTTTGCGTCCAACAGCCGTGTCCCCGTCATCTCTATCGCCGTATCTTCCGTTACAAGGTCTACCTGAAAACCGCAGCACTTTGTTTTGCCGGTGTAATCCACAACTTCCGCGCCAAGCGCCTTTAATACGGCCTCAAGCGACCAGGGCCGTTCGGGGTCGTCGAAGCCGAGCGCGTCGGAGGGGCGCAGGCTGTGGCATCCGTAAAAGGGCGCGGCCTTTAGCGGGCCGAGCGGTTTGGTTACCATGGAGGCGAGTTTTGCTATGCCTAAATCATTGGCGAGTACCCAGAGCAGGTGTTTTACCTTTACGTTGCCAGAGTAATGAAGCCCGGCCTTGGCGAGTACCTCGTTGGTTTTATCGAGCAGTTCCGGTTTATTCTTAAGGTCGAAGGCCGCTCTCGACATAACCATAAGGCAGGTTGAGCAGATGGTCAGTATGTCCATGCCCATTTCTTCGGCTTCCGCGAAGATACGGGCGTTGAGGGTGATATAAAGGTCGTAATCGTAATCGGTAAGCAGCCCCGCTCCGCAGCAGTTGGCTTTGGGCATGTTGTGAAGTTGTATACCGAGTTTGTCGGCTACGAGGCGTGTGGAGCTATTGGCCTCTTTGGTAATCTCTTGTGAGGCGCAGCCCGGGTAGTATGCGTACTTCAGTAACGTCATCTTTTAAGCCCTTTGTTCAGCCCTTCGGCTTTTTTTTGGCATTTTTGTTTTTGCGTTTGATCTCGGCGTAAATCGTCCGAACCTCGTCTATCTTCTTTATCTGCGGAAAGAGGTGAGGGTGCGGCATCTTTCCGTGCATCTCCATCTTAAGCCCGAACGGGATCATGCCGAGGCTTCTTAAAAGCCCGAGTGTTTTAAAGGTCATTGCGGCTTCGTCAAGCCGGCCTACTTTTTTAACGGAGTTTACCATAGCCTCAACGTGTTTCGCGCCGTGGTTGTCTTTTATACCCTCCTGGATAGCGCGGGAGCGGAGCCGCTCTATAGCCGTAAGCGGCTCTACACCTTTCGGGCAGTACTCCACGCAGTGAACGCAGCGCACGCAGTCCCAAATACCGTGGTCGTCGCTAAGCCGTCCGAGCCGCTTGCGCCCGCCCTCTTCGCGCACGTCCCCTACAAAGCGCCACGCCTTGGCAAGGGCCGCAGGGCCCAGGTATTTTTTCTCTATCTCAAGGGCGTTGCACTCCGAGTTGCAGGAGCCGCACATAATACATTTTTGCGCGTGGTCTATGGCCTCGGCGTCTTTCTCGCTGATATGTACCTCTTTAGTCCGGCCTTCGGGTTGAGTTTCGGGCGGCATAAGGTACGGTTTCACCTTGTCGAGTTTCTTCCAGAACGGGTCGAAGTCTACGATAAGGTCTTTTAAGACCGTGTGGTTGGCAATAGGCTCAAGCACCATCTCATGCGCCTTTTCGTGTTCCGGTATTATCTGGGTACTACAGGCGAGTTTCGTAAAGCCGTTTATCTTTATCGCGCACGATCCGCAGATAGAACTGCGGCACGAGCGTCTGAAAGAGAGCGTGGGGTCCTGGGCGGCGGCAATAGACATCAACGCCTCAAGGACTGTCATGCCCTCGGACGCCTCTATGCTGTACGCCTGATAGTAAGGCTCGCGCCCGTTCTTTGTGGTGGGGTTGAAGCGTCTTATTTTAAGGTCAATCTTCATTTTTTTCCGACCTTCGATCAGTAGATAGTAATAACTGGTTATACGTCCGGGTAGATTCTTATCTGTAAAATTGTACCCGAATAGATAAAAGCCTTAAGGGTGCGTGCTCGTTAAAAGCAGATTACAACAATGTGTAAGTATGCCGATGTTAAAGGCCGCCCGCGTTTGGAGTAGCTGTAAGTATGCCGATGTTAAAGACCGCCCATCTGTCCACGGGTTAATACTTGCGTTCGGTCGGCTCGTACTTTGTGAAAGAGACGTCTTTGTAGCTGAGCGAAAAGGTATCGTCCTTTTTTGTAACAAGGGTGTGCTGCATCCATTTTTCGTCGTTCCGTTTTGGAAAGTCCGTTCTGGTATGCGCGCCTCTCGACTCTTCGCGCGCGAGCGCGCCGATAAGCGTAGAGTATGCTATGTCGAGCATATTGCCGAGTTCGAGCACCGAGGGTAGTTCGGTATTGTAGTAGTCGGTTCGATCTTTCAAGACGACTTTTTTGAAGCGCTGCCTTAACTCGGCCATCTTTGCCACACCCTGTTCGAGCTCGGTTTTATCTCTAAAGACGCTGCAATGCTTTACCATTGTTTCGCCCATCTCTTATCTTAAAACAGCCGGGTCTTCGCCTTCAGTTCTGTTTAACAGAGTGCCGAGCATAAGTCCGGCCTCTTTGAGTTTAGAGTCGGGAAAGGGAGAGTAGTCGTTACTGGCGCAAAAGCGCGCTGCCTCCGTACCGGTTCGTCTGCCAAAGACCACCGCTTCCAAAAGC
Organism: Deltaproteobacteria bacterium; assembly: GCA_024275855.1. Taxonomy (GTDB): domain Bacteria; phylum Desulfobacterota; class GWC2-55-46; order GWC2-55-46; family JADFVP01; genus JADFVP01. The sequence goes on along the minus strand of JAJRYL010000396.1, from coordinate 2,619 downwards.
GAGTTGCCGCCAAGGCGGTTTGCGCCGTGTACCGATACGCAAGAAGCCTCTCCGGCGGCGAAGAGGCCGGTCATCGAGGTAGATCCGTTTTGATCGACCATTATTCCGCCCATGGAGTAGTGTGCGCCCGGACGGATAGGGATCGGTTTCTCGATAGGGTCTACGCCCGCGAACTGTATGGACAGGTCGCGAATCTGCGAGAGTTTCGTCATTATCTTCTCTTTACCGAGGTGGCGTATGTCGAGAAGTATGCAGCCGTCTATGCCCCTGCCTTCGTTCAGTTCGGTCTGCTCGGCACGGCTTACTACGTCGCGGCTCGCGAGCTCTTTGGCGTTTGGCGCGTACTTTTCCATAAAGCGAACGCCTTCCGAGTTGAGCAGGTAGCCGCCTTCGCCGCGGCAGCCCTCTGTCATCAGTATTCCTGTACGTTTTAAGGTAGTGGGGTGGAACTGGACAAACTCCATATCCATAAGCTCTATTCCGGCGTCGAGGGCAAAACCCATGCCGTCTCCTGTGGAGCTCAGGGCGTTTGTAGTAGTGGTGAAGATACGGCCATAACCGCCGGTAGCGATTATAGTAGCCTTTGAGTGTAGCCGGTGCAGCTTGCCTGTTTTGAGTTCGAGCGCGATTACGCCGCGCGCGACACCGCCTTCGTGCACCAGGCTTACTACGTGCCATTCATCGTAGATGAAGACGCCGTATTTAATTATTTGTTCGTAGAGCAGGTGTACGAGGGTGTGCCCGGTTCTGTCGGCAAGGTAGCAGGCCCGCGGGTAGCCGGCGCCGCCAAAGGGCCTTTGGGCTATGTTGCCGTCCGCGTCGCGGCTGAAGACCGCGCCCATGCGTTCGAGTTCGTGGATGTCTCCGGGCGCCTCGCGGCACATCGTCTCTATAGCGATCTGGTCGCCTAAGTAGTCGCTGCCCTTTATCGTGTCGAAGGCGTGGTTCTCCCAGTCGTCGGCCTCTTTAAGAGCGGCGTTTATGCCGCCCTGAGCCGCCACGGAGTGGCTTCGTACAGGGTAGATTTTAGAGACGAGCGCAACGTTTAACCCGGCGCGCGCAGCCTCTATAGCCGCGCGCATGCCTGAGAGCCCGGCTCCTATGATTATGACGTCATGTTTAACCAGTGGAAGACCTCCTCCGGATGCGTCTGTTAGTTCTACGAGTTTATTAAGTACGGATTGTCTTGTTCTGCGGGTACGGATTATCAGATCGATGTTGCGCCAACTGTCCGTTGAACGGGGCAGCGATAGATAAAGCCTCTGTTTCGACGAAGTTTAAGAGGTATATACCCCTTAAACTTCGTAAACCGAAGATAGAAACCGACCGGAACCGGAAAATAACTTAAAAAATCAGAGAGCCTTTTTCAGCTCGGCGGCCTTTTCGAAGCCGAGCGACAGGGCGGACTTGTTCAGTTCGAGAAACGGCTTCGGTACCCTTGAGAGTACGGCGCTCTCCATCTCTTCTCTGCTTACTATGCCTGTAAGCTCGGTTATCATGCCAAGAGAGATGATGTTGCCGACAATGGACTTGCCGATTTCTTCACGCGCGGCACGCAGTATAGGGTACTTTACGAGCTTGAAGTCGCCTTCGGGTATGTCTGTTACTTCGTCTTCGTCGATAAGCAGTATGCCGTCTTTTTTAATGTCGCTGTAGTACGATGTGCACGCGGTCTGCGTAAGCGCGAGCATGCAGTCGATTGCGGTGGCCTTGGGGTAGTCTATGTCCCCGTCTGAAATGATGACCTCCGCCCTTGAGGCTCCGCCTCTGCTCTCAGGGCCGTACGACTGGCTTTGAGCCGCGTTTTTATTACCGTAGATACTGGCCGCCTCGGCCATGATTATACCGGCAAGTATCATGCCCTGTCCGCCGGAACCGCTAAAACGGATCTCGTACCTGTCTATCATTATCTTAAAACCTCCCGTTATTCTCCGTAATGAGTGAAGCGAGGCGTAAATAAGTGCCTGCCGCTGCCTCGTGGGTAAGCCCTGTCTACCGAGTAACGTTCGTTACCGTAAGCTTTCAATATCTATATATCCCCTCAGGCAAACCGGCTATAACCGGCTTTTGAAATTTGCCCGCTGAGTGAACCGGACATAACCGGCCCTGGTCTACTTTAAGGCCTTCGCTACGATAAGCTTGTCGTACTGCTCGCAGTACTCCGGCTTCTCTATTCTGTGGAGTATGCCTCTTACGTGTTTGCCCTCGGTCTTTTCAGCCGGAAGCTTGTCTACCTGCTTAACCGATACCGTTCCGTTCTTCTCTATCTTCTCCATCATTTCAGAAGCGCTTCTCATCTTGTTCATTCTTCCGAAGTAGATAGGGCAGGAGTCTATAACCTCTACTACCGCCGTGCCTTTATGCTGAAGGGCCTGGGTGAAGGTTCTTTCAAGCTCCTGCGTGTGGTAAGCGGTGCCTCTGGCCACAAAGGAAGCCCCGGCAGCTATCGCCATGTTGCAGATGTCGAAGGGCGGTTCTACGTTGCCGTAGCGGCTTGTTGTGGCTATTGAGCCTATTGGCGTTGTCGGCGAGAACTGTCCGCCGGTCATGCCGTAGATAGCGTTAGAGTAAACGATTATAAGCATATCGATGTTGCGGCGGCAGGTATGGATAAAGTGG
>JAJRYL010000053.1 GCA_024275855.1 Deltaproteobacteria bacterium | reverse complement strand
TCGTCTTTTTTTATCTTGTCCATCAGTTCAGCCGTTACCCTTGTTTCGCCAAGCGCGGCGGCCGCCTTCTCTATCTTGCCCTTTGCCATGCCTCTGACGAATGACGGTATCTTTTCAAGTCTTTGTAATGCGTCGTCGTCCCACTCAAGTCCGTTCTCTGCCATTGTGCTCTCCTTATCCGTTGCGCTATTTTCTGCTTTTAACTAAAGCCGCCTGTGTGTTAAAATACAAATATTGTCCGGGGTTAATTTTACATCTAAGGAGTCTATATTGCAAGCCAATAGCTCTGCACCGGCACTTTTTGATTTTTGCGCGGTCTTGAAAAAATCAATTTTGTTTTTTTTGTTTTACCCGATATAAAGTACCATGTATATATGCTTGGTCCGGACTCTGTTCAGGGCGTGGTTTTAACTTGTAAGGAGAATAATTATGGTTTTTGTAAAAACGATCTGTTCAATCGCTCTGGCCGTGCTGCTCACGGGTGTATCGTCGTATGCCCTTGCCGGAGCCGTTCATAACGGCACGGTGGTAGAGGTGCTCGACGGCGGCAGTTATACCTATATGCAGATAGAAGAGAGCGGTAAAAAGTTCTGGATAGCCGGGCCGCAGAGTTCGATAAAAAAGGGAGAGAAGGTTAACTTCTCGGAGCAGGTCTGGATGCCTAACTTTCAGAGCAAGACGCTGAACCGCACCTTCGATAATATTCTTTTTGTCGGCGGAGTAAACAAAGGTGTGGCGGCTGTAAACGCGAATAGCACAAGGGTGGTTCGCAAGGCCGCGCCTAAGGCCGCTCCGGTCTTTTCCAACGAACCGGCCAAAAAGTATACGGTAGAAGATATTTATGCTAATAAGCCTGAGCTTAACGGTCATAACGTAATGGTAACCGGCAAGGTCGTAAAGATATCGAAAAATATAATGCGCAGAAACTGGGTGCATATAGAAGACGGCACGGGTTTTCCAGGAAGCAACAAAATCGTTTTTAGAACTACCACCGATACGGTAAAGGTTGGCGACTCCGTAACCGCTACAGGCAGGCTTGAGACGGATAAAGACTTTGGAATGGGTTACTTCTATTCCGTTATAGTTGAAGACTCGACATTTAAAAAGTAGCGCGGGTTCGGTACTATCAGTATTGAGTTGTGTGAAAGAGTTTTTTTTGAACAGGTACATAACGAGTCGGAGCGGAGAGGGTTTTTATATCAGCCTTATCCGCTCCGGCTCTTTTTTTTGCCTGTACTCATACGTCTTAAGGTAGAATAGAGAGGTATTAAGCCGTATCGGATCTATACCTTTTTTTGAGGACTTATGTTTTTACCGACTACTAAAAAAGAGCTTAAGGCACTTGGCTGGGAGGCTCTCGACATTATTCTTGTAACCGGAGACAGTTACATAGACTCTCCATTTTCCGGCGTAGCCGTAGTAGGCCATGTTCTACATGAAGCAGGTTACAGGGTAGGGGTAATCGGCCAGCCTGATATAAACAGCGGCGACGACATTAACCGGCTCGGAACCCCCAAACTCTTCTGGGGCGTAACCGGAGGCTGTATAGACTCTATGGTCGCCAACCGAACCGCTTCGGGACGAAAGCGCAAAAGAGACGACTACACTCCGGGCGGGCTCAACGGACGGCGGCCCGACCGTGCCGCTATTATCTATACAAACATAATACGAAGGTTCACTAAAGAGAGACCGCGCCCTGTTGTGCTTGGCGGAATAGAGGCGAGTTTAAGGCGAATAAGCCACTACGACACATGGACGGATAGCGTGCGCCGTTCTGTGCTTTTTGACGCCAAGGCCGATTTTATCTTATACGGTATGGCCGAGCGTTCGATAGTAGAACTTGCGTATGCCTTTAAAGAGGGTAACGACCCGAAAGAGGTGCGAGGGCTCTGCTACATCTCTAAGGAGCCGCCTCAAGGCTCTGTAGAGCTGCCCTCTTATGAAGAGTGCGCCGAGAAATCGGCAAAGGGTTTTAAGGCGTTC
>JAJRYL010000395.1 GCA_024275855.1 Deltaproteobacteria bacterium | reverse complement strand
GGGCGCGGCGATCCTTAAAACTATCTGTACCGAGTACTCTTCCATGCCCGACATGATTATAGAGAAAATAGGGTACGGGGCGGGTAAAAAAGATTTTAAAGGCGCGGCGAACATATTGCGGCTCGTTACCGGTTGGTCCGGAAAGACCGGTTGCGTAACCGGCAAAGAGGCGGCTTCGTCCGCTCCGTCTGCTATAGAAAAACTGTGGGTAACGGAGGCCAACGTAGACGACATGAACCCGGAGATTGCCGGTTACCTTATGGAGCGGTTGTTCGATTACGGCGCTCTCGACGTTTACTACACGCCGGTACAGATGAAAAAATCACGTCCCGGTCTTTTAATCACCATTCTCTCGACCCTGAAGAAGAGAGATGAACTTAAAGAGATACTCTTTAAAGAATCGACCACAATAGGGGTACGGGCCTACATGGTCGAGCGCGAGGCTCTTGAGCGTTTCATACTGTCTGTAAGCACGGGCTACGGCAAGGTAGACGTAAAGGTATCGACGCTTAGGGGCAGACGAATAAATATACAGCCGGAGTACGAGATGTGCCGGGCGCTGGCCATAAAAAAAGGGGTGGCGTTAAAAAAGATAATGGCAAGAGCCGTTGCCGCAGCGCGCGCAGGGAGTAAAAAAGTCAAATAAGCTTTGCTTTGCTTATTTTGCCTCTTTTGTTATAATATTTTGAGTTATAGACCGCTCTTATTCAATATACCGAATGCCTTTGCGGCTTGCGGCACAAAGCCGTAAAAGAGCGGTTCAAATCTTTCAAGGTCTTTTATGTTAATACGTTGCTGGGGTTCAAGAGGCTCTATAGCCGTTTCGGGAAAAGAGTATCTCAAGTACGGCGGAGACACGGCCTGCGTTGAGGTGGTCGGCAAAAATAACGACCTGCTTATACTCGATGCGGGTACAGGTATCCGCAGGCTCGGCAACGAACTTATTAAACGCCGCCGCCACAACATACACCTGCTGCTTACGCACGCCCACTGGGACCACCTCTCAGGGTTTCCCTTCTTCAAACCTATATACAATACAAAGTTCGACATAAAGGTCTACGGCCCGCAGGAGACACAGGCGTCGTTAAAACGCATAGTCTCCAAAACAATGGCCTCGCCCTACTTTCCCGTAGAGCTTGACGAAATAAGCGCGGACATCTCTTTTTTAGGCATGGGCAATAAAGGCTACTCAATCGGGTCGTTCAACATAACCTCTATACCTATAAGCCACCCGAACGAGGGCGTGGGATACAGGGTTGAAGAGGGTGGGCGGTCGTTCGTATTTCTGACCGATAACGAACTTAAGTTTACACACCCGACCGGCGCAACTTACGGCGAGTACGTGGAGTTTGTGCGCGGGGCCGACGTTCTGTTTCACGACGCGGAGTTCAAGCGCCCGGAGTACAAAAAGACGAAAGGCTGGGGGCACTCGGTCTTTACCGACACGGTCGCCCTTGCGCTCGACGCAGGAGTAAAGAGCCTCGGCCTCTTCCACCACAATCAGGAACGGACCGATAAAGGGGTTGACGAAATAGTAAAAGAGGCCAGAGAGATTATAAAGAAGAAGGGCTCTAAGATGAAGTGCTTCGCGGTTAGCGAGAATATGGAGATAGAGCTTTAACCGCTGTATTGTACCGGTTCCGGCACAATACAGGAACGGTCCGGTTAAGATAAATCTACAGCCAAACGGGCGTGCGGTGTATTGAATAAAGTTCTTTAAAGCGTCGTCTACTTCTCATCAATTCCTTTGCTTATAATATCCGGGGGCACGCCGGAACCTTCGGCCTTGCGGGTAAGCTCGACAAGCTCGGTGCGCACATCGGCAAGCAGCTTCTTGTCTCCCGGCAGGTCTCGCTTGAACTCTTCGTACCGGGCAACCTCCTCTTTACCGAATACCTGCCCGAACCTTCTGCCGCCTTCGAACACAGCTATATACTGCTCCATATTTTTATTGTTCCGCTCAAGCCGCTTAATCTTCTTGCGCAGTCTCTTGAATTCAGACTCCCACCACCCGAGCGACTCTCCGCCGGGGGTATCGATTTCTCTGTTCCTTTCGTAAGCCGGAACGTAGGAGCTTTCCCTGTTCCTTATGCCGGTATCGGTATTGGTACCGGTAACGGGTGTGGCCGGTATCGTCTCGACCCCCGACCTGAACTTACGGGGAACCTTATGAAGGTCGTCGGTAACATGCAGCATACCGTCGGCATCGCGCCACTTATAAATCTCGGCAAAAGAGAGCCCAGGCAACAGCAGAACAAAAGCAAAAACCGCGACCCACTGTAGTTTCCATTTTTTAATCATCCGGCTGCACCCCGAAGCTTACTTGAACAGACTATTTAATTGTTTTTGGCAACCGTTAGGTTATCGGCGCCAAGCCTCTGTAATCTTGTACCGGGCCTTTTACAATCGTCATATTTACTAAAAGCCGCTCTTCTAAAAGTATACTCCAAGCGCCACCATATAGTCAATCCGCATAAGGCACACCGACCGAAATATCTACCGCAGGATTTCGCCGGCTCCCCCTACCGGTGCGTACGTACGCACCTTAAACCCGTTGCCGTCGGTAGTAATCTCAACCGCGCCGTCCATATCGGTTCTAAATATTTTCGCTCCCTGCCGTGCGTACCGGCGCAATGAGCTTGCATGGGGAAAGCCGAAAGGGTTGTACCTGCCCGAAGAGACCACTACCACACGCGGCGAAACAGC
>JAJRYL010000394.1 GCA_024275855.1 Deltaproteobacteria bacterium | reverse complement strand
TTCTGCGCGCTACCTCTATCAGTTCCGGTGAGTGCATAAAGCCGTCAGCGAGCCGTTTTATCTCATTGCTGTACGTCGCAGAGAAGAGCAGGTTCTGTCTTCTTGCCGGCAGGAATTTAAGCACCTTTTTTATGTCGTGTATAAAACCCATGTCGAGCATGCGGTCCGCTTCGTCGAGCACGAGTATCTCTATCCCGGAGAGGTCTACAGTCGGCCTTCCTGCATGGTCGAGCAGCCTTCCGGGTGTTGCTATCAGTATATCTACCCCGCGCCTCAGGGCGTCTATCTGCGGGTTTATGCCGACACCTCCGTAAACAACCGTTGAGCGGAGCCTGAGATTGGCCCCGTAGGTGGAGACGCTCTCGGCGATCTGGGCGGCAAGCTCGCGGGTTGGAGTAAGCACAAGGGCGCGCGGGTGCCTCGTCCTTCTCGGCCCGGCTTCGCTTAGGCTCAATATCTGCAGCATAGGCAGGGTAAAGGCGGCTGTCTTGCCGGTACCGGTCTGGGCCCCGCCAAGTACGTCTCTGCCTTCAAGTATCACCGGAATAGCTTTTGTCTGAATGGGTGTAGGCTCTGTGTAGCCCTCTTTGCGTACAGCGTCCAGCAGCTCGGTCTTAAGTCCGAGTTTCTCGAAATTCATATACCTATTCTCCGTAAAAAACCTCTCCGTTGTTACGGAATCGATCAAAGGCTTTTATTTAATAGTAGTGTAGTGGGTAGAATTGAAGCGGATGGATTCAATACTTATTTACTTCTACAGTGGGAATGCCGAAAGCGGCACAAGCGGGTGACGATCGAATGGCACCAGTTAATAAGATAGTATAACAGACAAGCGGATTAAATAACAAGGTTTAATTTTTACATACTTCTAAAGAGAGGCTCAGTCGTCGTGTAACCGTCCGTGGTTTTTGTCGAAGATAGGGCTTCTAACCAGACCCATTTTTTGTAGTTTGAACAGTAACGAGGTCTTTAGGACACCGAGCCCGTAGATAGAGCTTCTTAAAAAATTGATGGACGAGGCCTCCGGAAAGTATTTTGTCGGGCAGCTTATCTCGCCGATACGGAAGTTGAAGTAGACTGTCTGGGCGAGCATCTGGTTGTCGAAGACAAAATCGTCGGAGTTGCTCTTTAGCGGCAGTGTTTCGAGCACCTCTTTTGAGAAGGCCCTGTAGCCGGTGTGGTACTCGGAGAGTTTTTGCCCAAGCAGTATATTTTCAATAAGGGTCAAAAAACGGTTGGCAATATATTTGTACCTCGGCATGCCGCCGGAAAGAGCGCCGCTGCCTAAGATTCTTGAGGCCAGCACAGCGTCGAACTCGCCGGAAGCGATCATAGAGGCCATTGCCGTTACCAGTTTTGGCGAGTACTGATAGTCCGGGTGTAGCATTACCACTATGTCGGCGCCGAGCCTCAGCGCTTCTGTGTAACAGGTTTTCTGATTGCCGCCGTAACCCCTGTTCCGTTCATGCACCACGATATGCTCTATGCCGAGTTCTCTGCCGACCTCAACGGTACGGTCGCTCGAATGGTCGTCTACAAGCACTACCGTATCGACGATATCGTGCGGAATATCGTTATACGTCATAACGAGCGTCTTTTCTGCGTGGTATGCGGGCAGCACCACAACTATTTTTTTTCCGTGCAGCATAGGTTTTTATATCGCTTTATTCCGGTAAAAATCAAAGAAATTCTAAACGGTACTGAAACGTCATTATAAAAAAGGTAAAAGTGTAGCGTACTCTCCCTGATATTGACACCGCTGGCCTGCTGTGGTATTTTTTTAGCTCTACCCCTCAGACGCTCTCTTTTTATCAGAGACAAAATTACGCTAAACCGGTTACAAGAGTTGAGACAATGAGCGAACTTCCGACCACTGCCAGAAGCGGCCTTGCAGGCCGCAGAAGCATAATTATCGCCGTGGCATCCGTTCTTGCTCTTATTACTTTTTTGGTCTACCTGTCTACGCTTAAAAACGGTTTTGTCTACTGGGACGACCCACAATACGTCTACGAGAATCTTTCTATCCGTACCCTGGATCCGGCCTTTTTCAAGTGGGCCATGACCGCCGTAGTGGTCTCCAACTGGCACCCGCTTACCCTTTTATCCCATGCAATCGACTACCGTATATGGGGGCTGAACCCTTTTGGGCACCACTTAACAAGCGTACTGTTCCATTCTCTAAATACTGCTCTGTTCTTCTTGCTGAGTATAAGGCTGATAGAGCTTGGCAGCGGAGGGCGGCGTGGTTTCATGAACTACACGCTTATAAACCCCGCTGTTTTAATAGCCGCTTCAGCCGCCGCGCTGCTCTTTGGCGTTCATCCGATACATGTAGAATCGGTCTCGTGGGTCTCGGAGCGAAAAGATGTG
>JAJRYL010000393.1 GCA_024275855.1 Deltaproteobacteria bacterium | reverse complement strand
GGGTCAACGCCTGTACTCGCAGCCTTCCCATTGGTTTAAGAACCAACAGTGACTTAAGCCTATAGCTTAAAGGCGAGCAGACTAACCGGTTACAGCGGCGGGACCGCCACGGAATTTAACCGTGTTCCTAAATACTTATATGCCGGGTAAAAAAAACTTTTTACAACTTTGAAAATAGTAGCGGCTAACCGGCAAAATGTCAAGCCCGCCTTTTACTCATTTTTTTAAAAAACCTGCCTATTCCCTACCTATTGCTCTGAGTTTAAATTCACGCAACGCTACTGTTTTCATCAGGCTCTCACCAACCCAACGTCTTTTTGTTTTTTGTCGGGTTACGCTACGCTAACCCAACCGACCAAGCTTTCTACCCGCCCTCTTTTATCTCTTCTTCAAAAGGGCCGCCCTCGAAGAGGCACGGGTTGCCGAACTCCACGGGGCAATCCACCGGTATCTCTACCGTTGTCTCGCTTTTTGGATGAAAACAGGCCCAGGTAATAAACGGCTCGTCGTCTACATTAGCCTCGAACTGCCCGATATAATAACAGCGCATAAGTACCTCCCAACGCTACTCTTCTCAGTTAGAGGGTTAACCAGAAATAACCGCCTCTTCAAACCCGAACTCTTTTAACCTGAACTCGCCGTAAGAGTACTCGATATACCTGCCGTTATCAACCCACGCCCCGGGGTTGGCGTAAACCGCGCGCAGCCCCATAGCGTGTATATCGTAAATACCGGGCGAGTGCGAGTGCGCCATAACAACGGCGTCTACCCCTGTTTCGTCTATCTTCCACTTGGCCGCCTCACGGAGCCTCATGTCGAGCGCCGAGCCGGGCTGATACTTCTTCATCGACTTGTTCCTGCTGTTGGCGCTTATTCTTTTAGCAAGCCACCATACCCCGCGCGACCCTATAAGGAGCGTAAGAAGGCGGGCGTACGGCCCGCGCGCGAACTTGCGCCAACGGAGATAACCCGTGGTCATTTTAACCGTATCGCCGTGCGCTAAATATATATGCATACCCTCCGTATCGAGCACGGTGCTCTCTTCGTAAACGCTTGCGCCAAGCGTTTCGGTAAAGAAGCTGCCCATTAAAAAATCGTGGTTGCCCTCTATACAGACTATCTTAGTGCCCCTGTCAACAAGCCGTTTTAAACTTGCTAATAGCGGCGCGAACTCTTTGTAGACAACCTTATTGTAACCTACCCAGTAGTCGAAAATATCTCCTAAAAGTATAAAGGTCTCCACGTCCTTAAGGCCGTCTACAAAACGGACTAAACTCGCCTGGGCCGGGTCTTTAAGGCCGAGCAGATGCGCGTCTGCCACAAAGACGGTTGTCATCTTTTCAGCCCGAGGCACATTAAAGCCGCCTCTCTCATAACGCCTGCCGGAGCCCTCGAACCCGTCCACAATTCAAACCCTGCAACACCCTGCGCGATCAACATACTGAGGCCGTCGTGCTGTTTGAATCCGCAAGCGCGGGCGCGGGCCAAAAGCGGGGTCTCTAACGGAGAGTAAACAATGTCGGAGACCACGGCTCCGGCATTCAACCCTTCAAGCTTTATATCGAGCGGCGGATTCTCGCCCATGCCGAGCACGGTCGT